>CACXDR010000135.1 GCA_902766415.1 uncultured Lachnospiraceae bacterium | reverse complement strand
CTTCCGGGATCTCCTCCGCGCCATGGTACACCTTCTCCGTCTCCATGCCGCAGTCTGTCACGCAGTGCACGCTCCTGCCGCTATCGATCAGCGCTCTCCTGATCTCCGGCATGCGGCTTGCGGATTTCATGAGCACATAGCTTCCGGGCCGGTCAAAGGAAAGATCCGCTCCGTGGACCGCAGGGATCACATGGATCTCCTCATCCCACTCCGCAAGCGGCAGGCCGAGCCTCGCGGCGCAGGCGCAGAAGGACGGAACACCGCTTACCATTTCCACGGGATAGCCCTCCGCCGCGAGGATATCCTGGATGTAGCTGAAGGTGCTGTAGACTGAAGGATCCCCAAGCGTCAGGAAGACGACGTTTTTCCCGCTGTCAAGAAGCGGCTTAAGGAGCTCCGCCCCCTTCCTGTGTTCCTCCAGGAGCTTCTGCCGGTCCCTGACCATGGGCATGCGGATCGCGACCAGCTCCTTTTCCGAAAGCTCCGGCACGGCGCGGACGGCGATCTTATAGGCAGTGGTGTCCCGCGGGTCCTTCCCCGGAAGCGCGATCACCTGGTTCTCCCGGATGATCCGGACCGCGCGGAGCGTCATGAGCTCCGGGTCTCCCGGTCCTACGCCGACGCCGTAAAGTATTCCTTTCATGTCCGTCCCTCCCCGGGATCTTTTCTTATGATCCCTTCCTGATACGGGAGACCACCCGCCGCGGTCCCCGCTTCTTCTCCGGCCTCTGCATTCCCGGCATTTCCTCTTTCCGGTACTTCTACGATCTCTGCGCTCCCGGCCTCTTCACCTCCAGGCACTTTTCCAACTGAGGAAACCGCTTCCTTCTTCATCTCCTCCGCGGCCCTGCGCACGCAGTCCGCAAGCGGATCAAGCTCTGCCCTCTCTGCGGTCCACGTCCGCATCCCGAAGCTCCTCGCGGCCGCCTCCGTCTGCTTTCCGATACAGACCGCCGGGATGCCCCTGCAGGCATCGTCCCCGACAGCTGCGGCAAAGCCCCTGACCGTCGAGGCGCTCGTAAACACCACGAGCCCTGTTTCTCCCCGTTCCGCCATGGCCCTTTCATCGACCGCAGCGGGGACCTCGTATCGCGTCTCATAGATCGGGAGATCCGTGACCCTTAAGTCCTTGTCCCCCGTAAGCCTTCTGACAAGCTCCGGGTTCCCGGCCTTAGCCCGCGCGATCAGGATATGCTCTCCCCTGCCGCAGGCTTCGTACAGCTCCTTTCCGAGCGTATCCCCGTCATAAACCGACGGGATGAAGTCCGCCTTCAGCCCGAAGCTCCGAAGCGCCCGTTCCGTCCCTCTGCCGATACACGCGATCCGCGTCCCCGCGAGCGCGCGCACGTCGTACGACTGGAAGAAGAGCTCCATGAAAATCCTCACGCCGGACGGGCTGGTGAGCACGAGCCAGTCGTACGCCCCGCCTGCAAGCGCAGGAAGCTCTTTTCCCGCTGCCGCTGCCGGGAGCGGATGCACGGATACCGCGGGAAGCTCAAGGACCTCCGCCCCGTCCTCCCGGAGGCGCTCCGCAAGTCCGGAGGACAGCTCCTTTGGCCTGGTCACCACCACGCGGACGCCGGAAAGCGGCCGCTGCCCGTACCAGGAAAGCTCCTCAGCAAGCGCGCAGACCTTTCCCACCACGATCACCGCCGGGGTCCTTGCCCCCGCCTTCGCGCAGGCATCCGGAAGCCCGGAAAGCGTGCCGGAGATCCTCCGCTGCGCGGCGTACGTGCCGTTTTCAAGAAGGGCAGCCGGCGTGTCCGGATCCATCCCCGCCTTGAGGAGCCCCCCGCAGATCTCCGGAAGGGAGGAGACGCCCATCAGGAAGACCAGCGTCCCGCCGGTCCGGACCAGCGCGTCAAAATCGATGTCATAGGAAAGGTCCTCCCGCCGGTGGCCGGTGACCACGTGGACGGAGGACGCGAAATCCCTGTGCGTGACAGGGATCCCCTGGTACGCGGGGACGGAAAACGCGCTTGTCACGCCGGGCACCACCTCGAAGGGGATCCCGTGCTCCGCAAGAAGGGAAAGCTCCTCGCCGCCGCGCCCGAAAAGGAAGGGGTCCCCGCCCTTCAGGCGCACGACCCTGAGTCCCTTTTCCGCCTCCTCAAGGAGGATGCGGCTGATCTCCTCCTGCGGAAGGGCATGATGGCCCGCGCGCTTTCCCGCGTAGATCACGCGGGCAGTACCGGGGATCATGCTTAAGACCCCGGGCCCCGCAAGCGCGTCGCAGACGACCACGTCCGCCTTTAAGAGCACTTCCCTTCCCCGGAGCGTAAGAAGCCCCGCGTCTCCCGGGCCCGCGCCGACCAGCCAGACCTTCCCCTTCATACCGCGCCTCCTGAAAGCTTCCTTAAAAGCTCTTCTGAAAGCCGCGGAAGCTCCTCTTCCCCGCCTTCCAGCACTGCCCTCCGGTCACCGTGCATGCCGGAGATCCGGACCCGCCCCGCGGAGAACTCCACATGGATCCCCGCAGGTGACGCGCAGTCCGCGCCAAGCGCCCGGAAGATCTCCCGCTCCGCCCGGTAGCGCCTCATTGCCGCTGCATCGGTCACAGAGGAAAGGATCCGGCATACGGCAGCATCGTCCGCGCGGCATTCGATCGCAAGGATCCCCTGGCACGCCGCCGGGATCATCTCGTCCGTGCCGAACACCCGCACGTCAAAGGCGGAAAGGTCCGCGCCAAGACGGTCAAGGCCCGCCTTTGCGAGGATGATGCCGTCATACTCCCCTGCCGCAAGCTTTTTCAGCCGTGTCGTGACGTTTCCGCGGAGCTCGGAAAACGAAGCGTCCGGGTCAAGCGCCGCGTACTCCCGGCGCCTCCTCGGGCTCCCTGTCCCGACAGAAAAAGGCTTCCCCTTTTCTCTCTGAAAGCCCTTCCTGGTCACGAGGCAGTCCCGCGGGTCCCCGGCCGCAAGGACGCCGCCGGTCACGAGCCCCTCCGCGAGAAGGAACGGCAGGTCCTTCGCGCTGTGGACCGCGATATCAGCTCCGCCCGAAAGGAGCGTGTTCTCGATCTCACGCACGAAAAGACCGTTTCCCCCGATCTCCCGGAGCGCGCCGCGGTCCACGTCGCCCCTGGTCCTTACTACCTTTATTACGCATGAAAGGCCCTGACGTTCCAGGGCCTCCTTGACTTCTCCGGCCTGTACCAGCGCAAGGGCGCTGCCGCGGGTCGCGATCTTCAGTTCCATAAACCAGTACCTCTTAGGACGGGGCCCATCCGTTCGGCGATGAACGCCGCAAGGACGGCAAGCCCGTAATCCGGTGCCGCAGTGCTTAAAAACCATACCATGATGAGTTCCTTAAGGCCGATCTCACGGCCGGCAGGAAGGATCATGTTCACCATCATGCTGTAATAGACAAGGCCGCAGATATAGTACGCCGTGGTCCCTGCCGCCGCTGCCGGGATGAACCGCGCGAAGCCGCGCTTCCCGAAGCGGTCCCTTAAGAGTCCCGCAATGTACGCCGCCGCGGCAAAGCCGATCAGGAAGCCGAAGGTCGGCTTCGCGAGATAGCCCGGCCCGCCGCCGTGCGCGAAGACAGGAAGGCCGCAGAGTCCCTCGATCAGGTATACGAGGACGCTCAGGAAGCCCAGCTTCGGACCAAGCAGCAGCCCCGCCATCAGGGCGAAAAGCAGCTGGAGCGAGAACGTGACCTGGAAGATCCCGACCGGGATCATGATCTTGACCGCGGCCCCGACTGCCATCAGGGCGGCAAAAAGACCGCAGCACACGATCTCCATCGCCCGCATGGAACGGCTGTTTCCCATAAAACCTCCTGTCTGTCCTGTACTCCCGGGCACCTGCGCCTCTACAGGATCCTTCAGGATATCTGCACCGCCTCTGTCTCGAACCAGAAGTCGACGCCATCGTCCCTGTTTTCGACACCATAGCCCATATGGTGGGCTTCCATAACTGCCTGCACGATGGACAGGCCTATGCCCGTCCCGCCGTAGGCGCGCGAATGCGCCTTGTCTACTTTATAGAATTTGTCCCAGACGTGCGCGACGTCCTCCGCGGGGATATGGCTCCCCGTATTGAACACATGGACGCGGTACCTGGGCCCGGGCACCTTCTCCGCGGTGACCCGGATCACGCCGCCCTCGTTCACATGGTGGACGGCGTTGCTCACGTAATTCGTGACGACCTCCTCGATCCGGAACTCGTCCGCCCGCGCGGGCAGGGGGCCTTCCGGCTCGAACTCGAGACGCGCTCCCTTCTCCTCCGCGAGGATCCTCGAATTCGCGAGGACGCCCCGGATCAGCTCGGCAAGGTCGAACTCCGAGACCGAAAGGTCCGGCGCTCCCGACTCGAGCCTTGAAAGCGTGAGGAGCTGCCTGACCAGGCTGTTCATCTTATCCGACTCGTCGATGATGACGTCCAGGTACTCCTTCCGGCTCTCCGGGTCCTCGCAGAGCCCGTCCGCGAGTCCCTCGGCGTACCCCTGGATCAGGGCGATCGGCGTCTTCAGCTCGTGGGAGACGTTCGCGATGAACTCCTTCCGCATCTCGTCGATCTCTTCCTTGCGCCGGATGTCCTCCTTCAGGGACGCGTTCGCCTTCTGGAGCTCGGTGATCGTCTCCTCTAGCTTCCCGGCCATGATGTTCATGTTCCCGCCGAGGACACCGATCTCGTCCTCGCTGCTCCCGGTGTAGCGCTCGCCGAATTCAAGCCGCCCCATCTTCTCGGACAGCGCGGCGAGCTGCTGGATGGGCCGCGTCACCTGCCGCGTCATAAAGGAAATGACGATGATCCCGAGCACGAGCGTGAAGAGGCCGACATACGCAAGAAAGCGGTTCGCCAGCTGGACGCTCTCCTTGAGGTTCGCCACCGGCGTCGACATGATGAGGACCGTCTGGTTGTCCCCGCAGTAGCCGAGCGCGTCGATGTTCATGGAGTTCGTCTCCTCGTCGTAGGCGCTCAGGATCATGAAATCGTCCGACCGCTTCAGCATGACCGACTTCGACTGGATATCACGGTCGAACAGGAACCGCTGCGCGCGCCGGAACAGGGAGTCGCTCCCGCGCTCCGAGGTGCAGATCATCCTGCTCGTCGCGGAATCCATGACCGCGATCGTGATATTGTATTTTCCGGAATATTCGTTCAGGATCTCCTGAAGCTCTTCCGTGTCCTCGTCCGTAAGCCCGTCCGCCCGGATGACCACCGCGTTGATCGCCTGGTAGGCGCGCTCGATGTTCTTTACCTTCTCCGCGCGGTAAAACCGCTCAAGCCCGAAGGTATTGAGCGCGACGGCGGCCAGAAGCAGCGCCGCGACGACCGAAAGGAACAGGACCGTAAAGCGCGCCCTGATGGAATGCTTCATCACGCATCCTCTTCGATCTCAAACTTATAGCCCATGCCCCAGATCGTATGGATATAGCTGCCGCATCTCCCGAGCTTCGCGCGGAGCTTCTTGACGTGCGTGTCAATGGTCCTCGCGTCCCCGAAATAGTCGTAGTTCCATACGTTGTTCAGGATCTTCTCCCTGGAAAGGGCAATGCCCCTGTTCTCGATAAAATAGGTGAGGAGCTCGAACTCCTTGAAGGAAAGCTCCACCGGCTCCCCGTCCACGCGGACCTCGTGCGCGGTCTTGTCGACCTCGATCCCGCCCGCGGCGAGCTTTTCCTCCCCGCCGGACGACTGGCTCCTGCGGAGGATCGCCTCGACGCGCGCGACCAGGATCTTCGGGCTGAACGGCTTCGAGATATACTCGTCCACGCCGAGATTGAAGCCCTGGAGCTCGTCCCGCTCCTCCCCCTTCGCCGTCAGCATGATGATCGGGACCGAGGACTCGCGGCGGATGGTCTTTACGACCTCCCACCCGTCCATCTTCGGCATCATCACGTCAAGGATCAGGAGGCTGATGCTCCTGTCCGCCATGAATTTCCTCACAGCCTCCTCGCCGTCGGCTGCCTCGGCCACGTCGTAGCCCTTCGCGCTTAAAAAGTCCTTTACGAGCTTCCGCATCCTGGCTTCGTCGTCAACGACGAGGATCCTGGTATTTTCCATAATAACCCCTTATTTTCTGGCAGCCTCGATCTCCGCGATCTCCTTCTCGTCGAACCGGATCGCCAGCTCGTCCAGCTGCTTCTGGTCTACATGGTCCGGAGCGTTCATCATCATGTCGGAGGCGTCCTTGACCTTCGGGAACGCGATGACGTCGCGGATCGTGTCGGCGCCGACCATCAGCATGACCACGCGGTCCAGGCCGTACGCAAGGCCTGCGTGCGGCGGGACGCCGTACTTGAACGCTTCAAGCAGGAAGCCGAAGCGCTGCTTCGCGACCTCCTCGGAAAGGCCCAGGACCTCGAACATCTTCGACTGGATGTCGGACTGGTGGATACGGACGGAGCCGCCGCCGATCTCGGTGCCGTTCAGGACGATGTCGTACGCCTTCGCGCGGACAGCGCCCGGGTCGGAATCGATCTTGTCCCAGTCCTCCTCCATGGGCATGGTGAACGGATGGTGCATGGCCTTGAAGCGGTTCTCCTCCTCGGACCACTCAAGCAGCGGGAACTCCGTGACCCACAGGAACCTGTAGTCGTCCTTCTTCAGGAGGCCGAGCTGCCGCGCGATCTCGAGACGGAGATTGCCGAGGACGTCCCAGACCACCTTGTTTTTGTCCGCCGCGAAGAACAGAAGGTCTCCCGGCTTTCCGTCCATGGCCTTCACGAGGGCATCAAGCTCCTCCGGCTGCATGAACTTCGCGAAGGAGGACTTGTAGCTGCCGTCGGCATTGACCGCAAGGTAGGCAAGGCCCTTCGCGCCGTAGGTCTTCGTGAACTCGACCAGCGCGTCGATCTTCTTTCTCGGCATGCCGCCCTGGCCCTCGGCGTTGATGCCGCGGACGCTGCCGCCGGCCTTGATGGCGTTCGTGAAGACGCCGAAGCCGCAGTCCTTCACGAGCTCCGTGACGTTCACAAGCTTCATGCCGAAGCGGAGGTCCGGCTTGTCGGAGCCGTAGTTGTCCATAGCCTCCTGCCAGGTCATCCGCGGGATCGGGAGCTGCACGTCGACATTCAGGACCTCCTTGAAGAGACGCTTAAGCAGGCGCTCGTTGACGTCCAGGACATCATCCACGTCGACAAAGGAAAGCTCCATGTCGATCTGGGTGAACTCCGGCTGGCGGTCGGCTCGGAGGTCCTCATCGCGGTAGCAGCGCGCAAGCTGGAAGTAGCGGTCGTAGCCCGAGCACATGAGGAGCTGCTTCAGAAGCTGCGGCGACTGCGGCAGCGCGTACATGGTGCCGGGATGGACGCGGCTCGGCACAAGATAGTCGCGGGCGCCCTCCGGCGTGCTCTTGATGAGCGTCGGGGTCTCGATCTCAAGGAACCCGTTCTCAGCGAGGAACGCCCTGGTGAGCGTCGCGATCTTCGAGCGGGTGATGATGTTTCTCTGGATGTCCGGCCTCCTCAGGTCAAGGAAGCGGTACTTAAGGCGGAGCTCCTCCTTCGTCTTCGAATTCTCCTCGACCGGGAACGGCGGGGTCTCGGACTCGGAAAGGATGCGCAGCCCTCTCGCGCGGACCTCGAGCGCGCCGGTAAGAAGGGCGGTGTTCGCCGCGCCAGCACGCTTCTCAAGGATGCCGGTGACGGCGATGCAGTACTCGCTGCGGAGCGTCGCCGCCTTCGCGAACACCTCGGAGCCGCACTCCGCCTCCTCGAACGCGATCTGCAGGATGCCGGTGCGGTCGCGGAGATCCGTAAAGATGATGCCTCCCTTGTTGCGGCTTCTCTGCACCCAGCCCATGACGGTGACTTCGGAGCCCTCCGGCGCGTTCACGACCTCCGCGCAGCGGTGGGACCTTTTTAAACCCTTCATTGATTCTGACATGTCGATCTTCTCCTCTTATATGCCGCTGCCGCGCTCCCTTGCCGCGGAGCGGGCGGCAGTTGATTATTATTTATTGTAGAAATCCTCAAACTCCGTGTAGCCCTGCGCGGAAAGCTGTTCCTTCTGGAACTTTTTGTTCTTGTTCATGCGTACAACGAGCACGTCTGACCCGGCCGCGCGCTCTTCCGCCGCCTTCTTAAGGATCTCCGCGAGCCCGGCCGCGCCGATCCCCTTCTCAAAGAGGAAGGCCTTCTTCCCCCGCTGTCCGGGAATGGAAAAGCCGCGGTCCTGGAGGATGGTGATGATGCGCTCGAAGCCGATCGAGAAGCCGCAGGCCGGCGTGTCCTGTCCGGTGAACTTCCCGACCATCCTGTCGTAGCGTCCGCCGCCGGCGACGCTGCCGCCGAAGCCCTCCATGGAGACCTCGAAGATGGTGCCGGTGTAGTAGCCCATGCCGCGGACCAGCGTCGGGTCAAAGGACAG
>CACXDR010000134.1 GCA_902766415.1 uncultured Lachnospiraceae bacterium | reverse complement strand
CTCCTCCGGGACCGGTTCCGCGGCAAATGCCGGCGCGAAGCGGTCCTCCGCGAATACCAGGATCCGGTCATCCTTCCCGATCAGCGTTCCCGGGTCCGGGTTGATGGTGATCTTCCCTTTCCTCAGGATACCGGAGGGAACGCCCGCGTTCGTGTTCAGCATCACCTCCATGAAGGTCATGCCGGCCGCCGCAGGGATATCGACCAGGTAGAACTCCGAGCCTTCGAAATTAAAAAGCTCCTGGAACGTCTGGGAAAGGCCGCACTGGGTGCAGGAATGCGCGATCATCTTCGCCAGGACCGCGTTCGTCTGCAGCGTGGTGATATTGTGCCGCCGGGCGATCGACTCCGGGAACCGGTACTCGTTTCCCGCGATGATCGCATTGATGCGCGTGCTGCTGTTCCGGTCAGAGTGGATGATGTTCGCGACTGCGAGGAGCGCTTTGACCGTGCTCCGGTCATCCGCCGGGTTGATGATCACGGACCGCGCCTCCGAGACCATGAGGCGCTCAAGCGCCGCGACGTCAAAGATATCCGCCTGCCTGCAGATCAGCTGGATGTTCCGGGGGATACTCAGGTTCTCCGCGATGTGCTCGCGGATCTCATTCGACTCCATATCCCCCGCGACCACGATCGTCGCCGGCCTTCCGGCGGCGGACAGGATCAGCTGGCTGATCAGAGTATACTCGCCCGGGTTAAAGCCGAGTATGACCGTGTGGCCCGTCTCAAGGATCCTTGAACGCCCGTGGCGGAGGCTCGTGAGCTTTTCCTCGATCGCCGAGGAAAGGATACCGATCAGCACGCTCGTGACGAACAGTCCGCCGATCGCCGAGACCGCCATCATGATGATATAACCGGGCGGGCCGTCCTCGCTCGACGGCATCCAGGCGTTCACGACTGTGGCGAAGCTCTCCCAGACCGTCTCCCCGGCGCCCTGCTCCGGGTTCAGCCGCAGCAGCGTGATAATGCCTGCCACCGCCAGTATCAGGAGCATCGAGAAGACGAAAAGGATCCTTATTAGCCCGAGGCTCCCCTTTGACATCTTTGTGTCAAACCAGTACTGGAACCGCTCCTTCAAGGTGAACTTCTTCATAGGCTGCCCTCCGTTCTGCGTCTCACGGCACGGGGTGTACAGATTCTTTTTCACTATACCATATTTCTTCGACCATGGGGACTGTCCCCATGGCTAAGCATTTTCGTTCGAAAGTGTTCATTATCATACAGGGGCGCCGTCCTTAAGGACCTGCCGGAGGCTCAGGTCCTCCGGGTCGGCGAGCAGCAGGTCCGCGCGCATGCCGGGGGCGACCAGGCCGCGGTCGTGAAGCACGCCGAGCACCCGCGCAGGGTTTTCCGCCGCGCAGCGGACGGCGGAGGCAAGGGGGATCCCCATCTCACGCACGGCCGTGACCATGCAGCCGTACAGGTCGGTGACCGACCCGGCGAGCTTCTCCGGATCCTTCTTCATCACAGCGCGCTTCCCTCTGACCAGCACCTCCTGCCCGCCGAGCAGGTACGTCCCGTCCGGCATGCCGGCTGCCCTGAGGCTGTCGCTCACGAGGACGATGTTCCTGTCCGTCAGGTTCCGGAACGTGCTCCGTACGACTGCCGGGTGGACGTGCAGCCCGTCGCAGATGAGCTCTGCCGTGACGCCCTCGTCGAACACCGCCCCGATGATCCCGGGCTCCCTGTGATGGAACGGCGGCATGGCGTTGTAAAGATGCGTCGCATGCCGGACGCCCGCCCGGATGGCGGCACGCGCCGTTTCGTAGTCCGCGCTGCTGTGGGTCAGTGAAAGGCAGACCTTGTCCTTCAGCGCGCGGATAAACGGAAGAGACGGGATATCCTCTTCCGTTCCATTTCCCGTCCCCGTCCCGTCCTCAGCCGCCCGCTTTTCCGGCGCCAGTCCGAGGATCTTTAAAAGCCCGCCGGACGCCTCAAGGAAACGCTCCGCAAGCCCGGCATCAGGCGGAAGCATGTAAGACGCGTCCTGCGCCCCGCACTTCTCCGGGCTGATGAACGGCCCCTCCATCTGGATGCCGATGAGGTCCGCCGCAGGCTGCCTTCGCTTTCCGGACAGTTCTCCG
>CACXDR010000133.1 GCA_902766415.1 uncultured Lachnospiraceae bacterium | reverse complement strand
TGCGCGACGAAGGCGCAGCCCCAGATGAACGCGGTCAGAAGGAGGAGCGCCGCGCCGGTAAGCTGCGCGGAACGATTTCTGTTCATAATTTATTACATCCTGTTAGGAACTTCCATCCCGAGCATGTTCATGCAGCAGGTGAGGATTCCTTCGGTGATCGAGATGAGCGCGAGGCAGGAGCGCTTCTTCGTCTCATCCTCCTCCGCGAGGATCCGCACCTCATGATAGAAGGAATTGAAGGCCTCGCAGACACTGTAGAGATACTGGCAGACCTTATGCGGCGCGAGATCGTCCCACGCGCCCCTGACGGTCTCCGCGTACTTCGTAAGCTCCAGGCAGAGCGCCTTCTCGGACGCGCTGACGGCAGGCTTCAGGTCCGCGGACGTCACCGGCGCCCCGCCGCCCGCGGCGTACTTCTTCAGGATCGACTTGATGCGGACGGTCGTGTAAAGGATGTACGGGCCGGTATTCCCCTCGAACGACGCGAAGCGCTCGATATCGAATACATAGTCCTTCGACGCCTGATTGGAAAGGTCGCCGTACTTCAGCGCTGCCAGCGCGACGATGCGCGCGGTATCCTTCGCCTCATCCTCCGGGATGTCCTTATTCTCCGCGATCCTCGCATAGACCGCCTCGCGGATATCCCTGATCAGCGTCTCAAGGCGCATGACACCGCCGTCCCTCGTCTTGAAGGGCTTTCCGTCCTTGCCGTTCATGGTCCCGAAGCCGATGTACTTAAGGCCGTGCTCCGGCGGGACGATCCCCGCCTTCCTCGCGACGCGGAAGAACTGCGTGTAGTGGAGCTCCTGCCGCTTGTCCGCGACGTAAATATAGCGGTCCGGGGAATAGAGCTTCTCTCGCTCGACAAGCGTCGCGAGATCGCTGGTCGCGTAGAGCGCAGCGCCGTCCGACTTGCGGACGATGCAGGGCGGGAGCTCCTTCGGATCTCCCGGCTCGGCGATATCGACCACCAGCGCCCCGTCGGACTCATAGGCGATACCGCGTCCGGCAAGGTCTTCGATCACGCCCGGAATGAGGGGCTGCACGTCGGACTCACCCTTCCAGAGCTCGAAGGACACGTTCAGCGCGTCGTAATTCTTCCTGAGATCCGCGACGGACACGCTGAGGATATGCTTCCAGAGCGCGATGAACGGGGGATACCCTCCCTGCAGCTTCGCGGTCGCCTCGTGCGCCCGCTTTGAGAATTCCGGGTCCTCCTTGGCGCGCTTTGACGCAGCGGGATAGATCTCCTCAAGCTCGGAGATCGTGAACGGCGCCTCCTCGGGATACGCGCCGGCATAGCTCTCGTCGAAGTACGGAAGCTCCGGCTTCCTTAAGCGGAGCTCCTCAATGATAAGCCCCATCTGGAGGCCCCAGTCGCCGAGGTGGACGTCGCCGATCATATGGTTCCCGAAGAAAGCTCCCATGCGCTTCAGCGCCTCGCCGATGATGGCGCTGCGGAGATGCCCGACATGAAGGGGCTTCGCGACGTTTGCGCCGCCGTAATCCACGATGATGGTCTGCTCCTCATCCATTGCCGCGCCGAACTTCTCCTCCGCCGCCATTTCAACGATGGAATCCCTCAGCGCCTCCTCGCTCACCTTAAGGTTGATGAAACCCGGCATGACTGCGCTGACGCTCGAAAACAGGGTGCGGTCCCCGAGCCTCGCGGCGACGTCCGACGCGATATCGATCGGCTTCTTTTTTGCCATCTTCGCGACAGCCATGGCGCCGTTGCACTGGTACTCGCAAAGGTCCGGCCGGTTCGAAACGGACACCTTTACATTGGTGCTGTCATAGCCCGCGTCCTCGAACGCCTCCCGGACCAGCCCGTTCATTTTTTCAAGAATGGTCTTCATGTTCTTCCTTTCTCCTATCATAAAGAAACAGGCAGTCCCGGAAACGGGACTGCCCGTATGTCGTATGGTGCTCAGGCTCTGCCGAGATACTCACCCGTGCGGGTGTCGATCTTGATCTTGTCGCCGATGCCGATGAAGAGCGGGACTCTCACCTCTGCGCCGGTCTCGACGGTCGCCGGCTTCAGGGTGTTCGTCGCGGTGTTGCCGGCAAGGCCCGGCTCGGTCTCCGTGACCTCGAGGTCGACGAACAGCGGCGGCTCAACAGAGAAAACGTTCCCGTTGTAGGAAACGATCTTGACCATCTCGTTCTCCTTGACGAACTTCAGCGCGTCGCCGATGATATCCGCGTTCAGGCTGATCTGGTCATAGGTCTCGGTGTTCATGAAATTGAACATATCGCCGTCCGCATACAGATACTGCATCTCGACGCGGTCGATCCTTGCGGTCGGGAACTTCTCGGTCGGACGGAAGGTGCGCTCAACGACGGAACCTGTCATGACATTCTTGATCTTCGTGCGGACGAACGCTGCGCCCTTGCCCGGCTTGACATGCTGGAACTCAACGATCTGATAGACCGCGCCTTCGATCTCGAGCGTAATGCCGTTCCTGAAATCACCTGCAGATACCATATATATATCCTCCTTAAGTCCTGTGGCTTTCTCGCATAGTTTAAGCGTATTTTAACGTAAGATGCATCCTGAGGCAAGCATTTTTTGGCACCCGCGCGGGATGCCGGGGGCATCATGCTTCCTTTTTCTTTTTTCTGTGATAGGCCGCGAGGATGGGCCGCTCGATGATGCGCTTCAAAACGATCTGCGGCTCCTCCTTCAGCGTCATGGGCTTCACCAGGATGCTGTGCATCCCGAGCCTGTTGGCGCCCCAGATGTCCGTGTAGATCTGGTCCCCGACGGAAACGGTGGTCCCGGGCTCCGTGCCCATAAGCTCCATGGCCTTCCGGTACCCGCGCTTCCGCGGCTTCAGCGCCCGCGCCACAAACGGCGTCCCGAGCTCGTCCGCGAACGGTCTGATCCGCTTTTCCCTGTTGTTGGACACGAGGCAGGTCTTAAGCCCGATGTCCTTCAGCCGCCTGAAAAGCTCCCTGCTCCGCTCGTCCGCCGGCGCGTCCGGCGGGACCAGCGTATTGTCGATATCAAAGATCACGCCGCGGATCCCCGACGCGTACAGCTTTTCGTACGGGATCCTGTAGGCGCTCTCCGTCTCCTTATCCGGAAAGAACAGGTTCATTTTTTCTCCTGGTGCTCAAGGAGCTTTGCGAGCTCGGACATGAAGGTGCCCACATCCTTGAACTCGCGGTAGACGGAGGCGAACCGCACGTACGCCACGGCATCGAGGTCCTTCAGCTTGTTTATGACCATCTCCCCGATCACGCTGGACGGGATCTCCCGCTCCTCCCTGTTGAAAAGGGCGGTCTCGATCTCATCCACGAGCGCCGAGATCTGTTCGGAAGAAACAGGCCTCTTATGACAGGACCGGATGACGCCTGCCTCGATCTTCTGCCTGCTGTACGGCTCGCGGGAATTGTCCTTTTTGATGATCATGAGCGGCATGGTCTCAAGCTTCTCATAGGTCGTGAAACGCTTCCCGCATGTCTCGCACTGCCTGCGCCTGCGGATCGAAGCGTTGTCGTCCGCCGGTCTCGAATCGATGACTTTTGTGTCTGCTGCGTTACAGAACGGACATTTCATGGGATCCTCCTCACCTCGGGGGCCGCGCCCCTTTATGCGGAAAAGTCTCGGGTTACATAAAACCTACATTATCATACCCCAATTCTTCCGGTTCGGCAAGCGCTCCGTTGTCCTTCCGCGCACATCAGTGCTGTGTAAAGTATCGTTCCGCGCCCGGGTGCAGCGGGACGGGAAGCCCCTCTGTCATGAATCCGTCCCCGGCGAGCTCCGACAGGAGCTCCCCGCTCCCGGAAAGCGGTCCCCTGCCCTTGTCAAGGAGCTCCGCCAGGCGGTAAGCCAGCGCCTCGTCCATGTCAAGATGTACGCACAGGATACATTTCGAACCGAAGGAGCGGACCTCCAGGTCCTGTCCCGGATAGCTCCCTGCAGGGATCATCACCTCGGTGTAAGCGTCGTTCTCGTCGAGCACGGCGCGGATCTCATCCTCCGTATAGCCGATCAGGCGGCAGGGCGCGTTTCCGGCAAGGCGGAGCAGCCCCGGCACCGGCACGCCGGCAAAGCCGTGCACCGCGTCCAGCGTCCCGTCCGCCACTCTGTCCGCACCGGACCCGAGCCCGGCGTTCACGAAGCCCTCCTCCGAGGGGTCTATGCCGCAGGCGCGGAGAGCCGTGCGCCCCGCAAGATCCGTCGCGGAGCCCTCCGGTCCCACTGCCGCCCTCATTCCCTTCAGGTCATGCACGTAACGGATGTCGCTGTCCTCCAGGACCATCCAGTTCGACACGCTGGTGTAGAGCGCTCCGACCGCCCTCAGCTCCTCCACCTTCTTTCCGCTGAAGGGGCCCCGGCCGTTCACGGCGTCGTTCGCCGCGCTCGCGCTGACCAGGGCGAGGTCGATGCGCCCCTCCAGAAGGTCCTCGATGTTCTGGAGCGAGCCTGTCGACGCGTTGATGTTGAACCTGAACGAATCGTCCTCGATATTGATCTGCGCGGCGACCGCGGCTCCGGCAGCGAACATGCTGCCGCCGCTGTCCGCGGTGCCGATCGTGAGAAGCGTGATGTCCGACGGTGCCGGCGCTTCCTTTTTGTCATGCGCGCCGCTGTCGCTCCCGGCGCCGCATCCTGCCGCCGGGAAAAGGAAAAGAAGCGCCGCAAAGACTGCCGCGCCGCGCCTTATGGATCTGCCCGGGTATACTGCCATGCCCCCTCCTCATACGCTGTCTTAAACACTGAAGCCGTAAGGACAGCCGGGTTTTTATACGACAATGGTCCGGGGCAGCATTCCTGCCCCGAACCCATTGTATTTTTATTGAAAGCTGCTGTAAATCTTTTTTGCCAGTCTCAAAGCATGCCCGCCGCAATATTCAGGAACGTCGTGATCGCGATGGCGTTCGTGATATTGCTGATGAAGCCGCCGATCAGCGGGACGACGAAGAACGCAAGCTTTGAATAGTAGTAGGTCTCGCAGACCGAGGACATGGTCGCCATGGAGACCGGGACGGCGCCGAGGCCGAATCCGGTATGCCCGACAGCGATCACAGCCGCGTCGTAGTTGCGTCCGCAGAGGTTGAAGGTGATAAAACGGACGAACAGGTAGATCATGATCAGCTGCAGGAACAGGATCGTAAGCAGCGGAAGCGCGAGATCGATGAGCTGCCAGAGCTTCATGGTGATGATGGACAGGGAAACGAACAGCGCAAGGCTGATTTCTCCGACGTTCGAGGTGACCTCGTAGAACTCCTCGTTGCTTCTGCCGGTCCTGTCCATGACAAGGCGGATCAGGATGCCGGCGAGCATGCACATGACGTGGATCGGCATGTTGAGGCCCGGAAGGATCATCTGGCGGATCTGGAGGAGGAGCTGGCCGAGACCGCAGGCAGCGATGAGGCAGAACCACGCGTTCTGGCACTCGGAGCTCTTGAAGATATGCGCGGTCTTCTCGCCGAGCGTCTCTTCCTTTTCCTCTACGTAGTTCTCGTCGAGATGATTCTTCTTGATCAGCTGGCGGCCGATCGGCCCGCCGATCAGGCATCCGGAGATCAGGCCGAAGGTTGCGGCCGCGACAGCGACCTCGACGGCGCCGGTGCCGCCCATTTCAGCCGCGATCGGACCAAAGGAAGCCGCGTTTCCGTGCCCGCCGGTCAGCGGGGTGGAGCCTGCCATCAGCGCGGTCAGCGGATTCATGCCCATCGCCGTGCCGACGCCGAGCGCCAGCGCGTTCTGGAGGACCGCCAGGAGCGCCGCAAGGACCGAGAAGATCACGACCAGCTTGCCGCCCTTCTTAAGGAGCGCCAGGGATGCTTCCATACCGGAAGCCGCGAAGAAAATGTTATAGAAGAAGTTGTTCATGATCGACTGGTTCTCCCACTCGAACTGAACGATGCCGCCCATATAGAGCGCGCAGGTGAGGATCGCGAACAGTGTACCGCCGACGACCGCGCTGGGAATACAGTACTTTTTGAGGACGGGGAGCTTCTCCCTGACCCACTGGCCGAAATAGATGACAAGGACGACGATCGCCATCATTTCAAACATGCCGATCTTTACTGATGCAACTTCCATTCTGGTACCCCTCTTTCCAACTTTGTCTTCAGGTGCGGGTGATTACCCTTACAGTTGGAAGTATAAATGAGGGGGATGAAAAGTAAATTTTTCGTAAATATCGTTCACGTTTCGTAACTAAAGTTCACGAACCTCCGTACCGGTACAGGATCCCGGGCCGGCCGCCGGTCTTATAGTCGATCCGGCTCTCCAGCTCCCCGCGTTCCGCGAGATAGCTTACATATCGCCGGATCGTGATCCTTGAAAGGCCTACAGAAGCCGCGATCCGCTCGCTGGAAAAGCTTTCGCCCCGGTTTTCGGAGAGCCATTCCCGCACCGTGAGAAGCGTCTGCCTGTTCATTCCCTTCGGAAGCTCCTCAGGGACGCCGGGTCCCTCCGGCCTCCGCGTGGTGATCAGCCGGTCGATGTCGCTCTGGTCGAGACTCGGGCTTCCGTTCCCGAGCATCTCCCTGGACACGCGGAAACGCTCCAGCGAGGCGCGGAAGCGCTCGTACTCAAACGGCTTCACCAGGTAATCCCTGACGCCGCGCTTCAGGAGCCGGTCCACGGTCTCCGTGTTGTTCGCGGAGGTGACCATGATCACGGACGGGGTATGCCCTTCCGCGTGCATCCTGTCAAGGAACTCCTCCCCGCTCATCTGCGGCGTATAGTAGTCAAGGATCACGAGATCGGCGCTGTGGTCCTTCAGGTACTCCAGCGCGTCCGCGCCGCCCTTGAACACAGCGTCCACCCGGAAACCCTCCGAGGCCTCCGCGTATTTCCTGTTGATCGAGGCGACCATGGGATCGTCCTCCACAATGATCACATGGAACATTTACTTCGTCTCCTCTCCCGGCCCTTCTTTCCCCGGCGCGCTTCCGCCATCGGCCGCGTGCTCCGGCGCGTTACCGCCGTCGGCCGCCTGTTCCGGCGCGTTACCGCCGTCAGCCCCCTGTTCCGGCGCGTTACCGTTATTGCCTGCCTCTGCCGGCACGCCTCCCGCAAGCGCGGCGCGGATGCCCTCAGCGGTAAATGTCACCGTAAAGCAGGTCCCTTCCCCCGCTTCCGTTTCAATAAGGATATCCCCGCCGTACCGGTCCGTGATCTGTTTTACGAGGAAGAGCCCGGTGCCGTGGTTCTCTCCCTTGGACGTCACGCCCTTCTCGAAGATCCTCGGAAGCACCTCCGGCCGGATCCCGCCGCCGGTATCCTCGCAGGTGATGACGCTCACGTCCGCGCCGCAGTAGATCCCGAGCCCGATCTCCTTCACCTCACAGTCCCCTGCGTTCAGCTCCTCGATGGAATTCTCAAGCAGGTTCCCGATGACAGTGACGTACTCGTCCGCGCGGATCAGGAGCGCCGACTCGCGCATGCTGCTGTCCCGCTGAAGAGAAAGCTTTATGCCGAGCTCGGCGGCGTGCATCATCTTCCCGATGACGAGCGCGCACACCTCTGAGACGCGGATGGCGTCCGCCGCTGCGCGGACCGCCTGGCTCGAGACAAGGCTGGAGTTGGTGATGAACTGCTTTGCCTTCTCGATCTCCCCTGTCTGGAGGTAGCCTAAGATGATGTGGAGCTTGTTCAGGAACTCATGGTTGAACGCGCGGAGCGTGTCCATCATGTTCCTCGCGCCGGAGAGCTCGTCCGACATCCGGAGCGCGTCCGTGCGGTCCTGCAGGATCACGAGCACGCCCTCCGGCTTCCCGTCCGCGCCCCGCACCGGCACGCTTTCGGCGATCAGGCTCCGGTCTCCGGTCATGAGCTCGCTCTTCGGCACGCTCTTCTCAAGAAGCGCCGCCTCCCCGAACAGGGTCCCGGGAAACACCTCCCCGAGCGGCCTTCCGGCCAGGTATTCACCGCTTTCCGAGACCATCTCCCGCGCCGCCTTGTTTGAAAAAAGGATCTTTCCCGTCCTGTCCGCGGAGATCAGTCCCTCGGAAAGGGAATTTACGACCTCGTCCTGGCGGATGTAGAGCTTCAGGAGCTCATCCGGCCGGTAGCCCATCAGCGCGTTCTGCTGGAACCTCAGAAAAGCGCTCGCGTAGAGAGCGCTTAAAAGAAGCATGAAAACAAAGATCGTAACATAGATGAGGATAATCGATCTCTGCTGGACGGTCAGCATGGCAACGGGCACCGAGACCGCTGTGAAGCCGATGATCGCCCCCGCGCCGTTCCGCACTGCGTGGAACGCGCAGTGGAGCCGTCCCCTTGTCCCGTAAACTGTCTTGATGTAGGGACCGGCGCCTGAGAGGATCTCCTCCTCGTCACCGTCCATATACATATCGCCGACCGCTGCGCGGTCCGTCTGGTAGAAGCGCAGATGGTTCGCGTTTTCGATCACGACAGACTCGACGCCGGAGGAGCTCTCGACCAGCGTGTCGATCTGGCCGATGGTCCCCGCGTCCGGATACCCCGTCATGAGCATCCTCTGTACGCTGTCCAGCGAGGCAAGGTACGCCGCGGTATCGCTGATCCGGCTGTCCAGGTTCTTTCTTTCGCGCGTGATGTCGACGCTCAGCGTGATCGCGATGCAGAGCACCAGGACCAGGAACGCAAACTGTATAAATGAACGGAACAGCTTCTGCTCCGGTGTGCCCGGCTTTCGTGCCATGCCTTTCCTCCTGGCGGCGCCTGGCCCGGGGCTCCTGCCTCAGCGGTTCGCCGCCTCCTTCATTTCCTTCACATAAGCGCCGACATAAGGCGCCGCCTCCGTGCCGTGCGCGGCAAGGAGCTTTATAATCGCGCTCCCGACGATCACGCCGTCCGAGCACCTCGCGAACTTTTCCGCCTGGGCGGGGGTCGATATCCCGAAGCCTACCGCGCAGGGGACTAAAGGGTTCGCCTTCCTGACAAGCTCCGTCATGCCGGCGATATCCGTCCGGATGTCCGCGCGGACACCGGTCACGCCGAGCGAGGATACCATGTAGAGGAAGCCCTCCGCGTCCTTCGCGATCATCGCGATGCGTTCCTCCGACGTCGGCGCGATCATGCTGATCAGGTCCATTCCGCGGCTCCGGAACGCCGGGGCAAATTCCTCGTGCTCCTCATAGGGGACGTCGGGAAGGATCACGCCGTCCATCCCGGCATCGGCCGCTGCTGCCGCGAAGCGTTCCGTCCCATAAGAGAATACCACATTCGCGTAGGTCATGAAAACCATCGGGACGGTCACGTCCTTTCTGAGCTCGCGCACCATTGCGAACACATCGTCTGTCGTGACGTGGTTCTTCAGCGCGCGGATATTCGCCGCCTGGATCACGGGTCCCTCCGCCGTCGGGTCCGAAAACGGGATCCCGAGCTCGATCAGGTCCGCGCCGTTTTCCGCCGCCGCGCGCACTACCTTCTTCTTGGTCTCAAGGTCCGGATCCCCGCAGGTGATAAACGGGATGAACGCCTTTCCGTTCCGGAACGCCTCTCTGATCCTACTCATGGAGATCCTCCCCTCTGTAGCGGGCGATCGCCGCCACGTCCTTGTCTCCCCTGCCGGAGAGCGTAATGATCATGATCTGGTCCTTCCGCATCTTAGGGGCAAGCTTCATCGCGTACGCGACCGCGTGTGCGCTCTCGACCGCCGGGATCACGCCCTCCGTGCGGGAGAGATACTCGAAGGCCTGCACCGCCTCCTCGTCCGTCACCGGGACATATTCCGCCCGGCCGGTATCGTGGAGCCATGC
>CACXDR010000132.1 GCA_902766415.1 uncultured Lachnospiraceae bacterium | reverse complement strand
TAATCCTTGAAGCGGCCGGGGACCGGCTTGAAGCGCTCATGGATCACGCCGAGGACCGCGTAGCAGTCCTTGACCGATTCGACCAGGACGCGCACCGCGAAGAGGTCGTAGATCTGGTCAAAGTTCTTGCCCTGCCGGACCATCTTTTTATAAATGGAAAAGATATGCTTCTGCCTGCCGTTCACCGTCCCCTTGATGTCGGACTCCTTCAGGATCTCCTCGATCTCGCGGACGATGCCGTCGACGAAGGCCTCGTGCTCCGCGTTCCGCTCTCTGACCTTGGTCGTGATCTCTTTATACTTTTCGGGCTCAAGGTAGCGGATCGACAGGTCGTCGAGCTCCACCTTGATCTTGCTGATACCGAGGCGGTCGGCGATCGGCGCGTAGATCTCAAGCGTCTCGCGCGCTTTCTCCTTCTGCTTCTCGGGCTTCATGAACTCCAGCGTCCGCATGTTGTGCAGGCGGTCGGCAAGCTTGATCAGGATGACGCGGATATCCTTCGCCATGGCGAGGAACATCTTCCGCAGGTTCTCCGCCTGCAGGTCGAGCTTGTCCGTGGTCCAGGACATCTGCGTGAGCTTTGTGACGCCGTCCACGAGCTGGGCGACGTCCGCCCCGAATACGCGGCTGATCTGCTCCGCGGTAAGGATGGTGTCCTCGACGACGTCGTGCAGGAGCCCCGCGATGATCGTCTCCTTGTCGAGCTCAAGATTCGCGAGGATGATCGCGACGCAGATCGGGTGGATAATGTAAGGCTCCCCCGATTTGCGTTTCTGGTCCATATGGGCGTTCTTCGCGGTCATGTACGCGCGGTGGATCAGGCTGAGGTCATCCGATGGATGATAGCGTCTGATCGTGGATATCAGCTCATCGTAAAGGATCTGCGGGCTTGTGTACGCCGCAGGCGTCTCCGCGATCTTCAGCTGTGAAACGGGCTGTCCGTTTCCGGCCGGCTGCGCGCTGCCGGGTGCCTGCGCGCTTTTCATAGCCTCAGCGCTGCCGGGTGCCTGCGCGCTTTTCATGGCCTCAGCGCTGCCGGCCTCTTCCTTATTCATTACTGCTGTTTCCACCGTCTGACCTCCTTCCTCCAGGCGCGGGACGTCCGTCCTTCCGGAGTCCTGCCTGACAAGTCAAAATGATTATATAAATTGTAATTATAAAGAAAACCCCGCGGAAATGCAAGATTTCTCATGTCTTCACGGGAAGAACGCGGCTGCAGCTGCCGCCGCGAGCTCCGCAATACAGAGGAACCAGCCCGCCAGGTCTCCCGTGACGCCGCCGAATTCCTTCAGCGCCGTCCGGACGTAGACGAAAAACACGGCTGCCGCGGCGGGAACTGCCGTAACGCCTGGCTTCCCGCAGAAAACAAGGAGAGAGGCGAATGAAAGGGTTCCCCAGAGCATGAGCGCCGCGACTGTAAAGCGCCTGTCGGACGATGCCGAAAACGTCCACGCGCTCCCCTCCCCGCGCGCGTTCGGAAGAAGGATGAGCGCCGCTGCGCTCAGCACGCGGGAAAAAACGAACATGAAGGACAGCGTCAGGATCTGCGCGCGGGACGTGAGGCTTGCGACCGACGCATAATAAAGGATCAGGTAAAGCCCGGCGCTCAGCACCGCGAAGGAGCCGGCATGAGGGTCCTTGAGGATCCTCAGCTTTTCCGCCCTCGGACGGTTCGACCCGAGCGCGTCCGCGGTGTCCATAAACCCGTCCATGTGGATGCCTCCCGTGTAGAAAAACGGAAAACAGGCAAGCACCGCCCCGCGGAGCATCGGCGGGACATGGAGCCCCGGCAGGGACAGGACAGTCCACGCCGCGTAGAAAAGAAGCCCCTCCGCCGCGCCGACCAGCGGGAAGAACGCGAGTGAAAAGCGCATGCTTCCCTTGCTCCAGGCGACCCGCGGCACCGGGATCCTGGAGTACATGGAAAACGCGATGATGACCGATCTTAAAATATCCATGCCGCTCCTTTCTCCGTCATTTCAGCCGTTCCGGGATGCCCCCCGCCACACGCCACACCTCGTCCGCCTCCGCCGCGATCCGGTTCTGGGCCGCGGAAAACGCGCGGAGCCAGGCGTCCGTAAGCCCTTCATAGTCCGTGCCGCCCCCGGTGAGGCGGTTTCCCACCACGACAAGCTCCCTTGAGCGGTCCCGAAGCGAAAGTACCTCCCTGACGAGCGCCTCTTCCGTCTCCTCCGCGCTCCGCGGGGGACCGTCCGCGGGGAACATCTCGTTCGCCGCGAGGTTCGAAAGGCATTCAAGAAGGACGTTCTCCTCAGGGCGGACGTCCGCGTCCTGAAGGCCTGCCGCGCGTTCGACCGTGCGGAAGCCTGAGCCCTTCCGCGCCTCCCTGTGCCTGAGGACCCTTTCCCGGCTTTCCGCGTCGTCCGCCGCCATGGTGGCGAGGTAGACATGCGGGCCGGGAAGCTGAAGGATGAGCCTCTCCGCGTATTCCGACTTGCCGCTCGCGCTTCCTCCGATGACCAGGATCATGCACCCCTCCCGTCTTCCGGGCGGATGAGGGCAATGAATACCGGGTTCTGCGCCGAAAGAAGGTGGTACCTTCCGGCGGCCCTGGTCCCCGTGACGGAAAGCTGGACGCAGTCCGCCGCGTACCCTGACGCCCTGTAATCTTCAAGAAGCCTGAAAAGCTCTCCCGCCGTTTCAAGCGTCACCGCAGTGACCGCGGTACGCGCCTGCGGGTTCTTTAAGTACACTGCCTCAAGGATCTCCGGAAGGTTCCCCGAGGAGCCGCCGACAAAGACAAAGTCCGGGGCCGGCAGTCCCTCCAGAGCCTGCGGCGCTGACCCCTTCACCATCGTGACATTGTAAAGCCCGAGCTTCCTGATGTTCTCCTCAAGAAGCGCGGCCGCGTCCTCCTCCTTCTCGACCGCGAAGACCCGTCCGGTCTCCGCCGCCATGGAAAGCTCCGCGGTCATCCCGCCGGTCCCCGCGCCGATATCCCAGCAGACCGCGCCGCGCGCTGCCTTAAGCTTCGACATGACGACCGCGCGGACCTCCTCCTTGGTGAGCGGGACCTTCGCGCGGGTGAAGGCGCTGTCCGGGATCCCCGGGGCTTCGGGCCGCGGCTTCCCGCCGGGAAGCATGAGGATCGCGGAGCAGAGCCTTCCGGGAGGCAGCTTCTCCGCGGCACCTGCCCATTCCGACGCCGCGCAGACCGTGATCCGCTCCTTTTCGGACGACAGGTCCTCCCCGCAGAAGATGCGGGCATCTCCCAGGCCCGACCCGGCCAGCAGCACCGCTGCCTCATCAACGCCGCTCCGGTCCTGAGGCACGAGGAACACGGCCCCGGTCCTTAAAAGCACCGCGAGCCAGTTGTCCCTTCTCCCGTGGATGGACACCGGGGCAATACTCTGCCAGGCAAGGCCGCACCTTGCCGCAAGATACGAAAGTGAAGAGATCCCGGGGAGGCAGCGGATGCCTCCCGGGGCACCGCCCCCGCCCGGGGCGTTTTCCTTTTCTCCTCCTGAAAGCGCGGCGAGAAGGCCCTCCGCGCCGCTGTAAAAGCCGGTGTCCCCGCTCATCAGGACGCAGATCCGCCGGATCCCGGGGTCCGCCTCCGCGCGGCGGATCCGGTCCGCGATCTCCTCCGCCTTCCAGGAAATATAAACCTCCGGTGTCTTCCGGGAAAGAGCCGTTTCCTGCACGCTCCTGGAAGAAAAGGCCTCTGTCGTGTTTTCCCTGAGCCGGAGCGCCGTCTCCACCATGCGCTTCGCGCCGATCAGAAGGTCCGCGCGGAGGACCGCCTCCCGCACCTCTCCCGTCATCAGCGCTTCGCTTCCCGGGCCGATGCCCGCGATCACGATCTCAGCGCCGCCCTGCACTGCATCTGCCGGAGCCGGTCCCTGTACCGCATCTGCCGAAGCCGGTCCCTGCACTGCATCTGCCGGAGCCGGTCCCTGTACCACATCTGCCGGAGCCGTTTCCCGCTCCGCATCCGCCTGTAAGCATCCCTGCCCCGTGTCAGCCGATAAGCGTCCCCGCTCCGCATCCGCCGGCACCCGTCCGGCGAGGACCGCGTACGCCTCCCGGAGGGTGATCCCCTGCTCCTTTTCCGGACGGCCGATCATGACGGCAAGCGCGCCCGCAGCCCGCGCCGCGCGGAGCTTTTCCGCCGTCCCGCCGTTCTTCCCGGAATCCTTCGTGACAAGATACCTGCAGCCGTACTGGCGGAGGAGCGCCGTGTTCAGCTCCTCGGTGAACGGTCCCTGCATCGCGATGATGTGCGGGGACGGGATGCCTGCCTCCCGGGCGAGAAGGACCGCGTCGGTACTCGGGAGCACGCGGACAAAGAGCCGCTCCCGCGGCACCGCGCTGAATGCCGGCAGCTCCTTGCTCCCGGTCGTCAGGAGGATGTTTCCCTCTGTTTTAAGAAGATATGCCGCGGCTTCGGCGGCACTGTCCACGGAGATGACAGCGCTGTTTCCTTCCGCCGTCTCGTCCCTGCGGGCCGCAGGACCTTCCGCCGTCTCCTCACCGCGGGCCGCAGAGCCTTCCGCCTCCGGGCGCAGCACGCGCACGCGCCGGACGCCCGCCTCCCTGCAGGCGGCAGCGATATTCGCGGACACCTCCGCCGCGTACGGGTGGGTCGCGTCGAGGACCAGGTCAAAGCGCCCCTCCTTAAGGAGGGCCGTCATGGCAGGCCCGTCAAGACGCCCGTTCAGGATCTCCGTTCCGGGACAGCTGTCCAGCATTTCCTCCCCGTAATCCGTCGCGACGGACACGGCGGCCGGAATGCCCTGCCGGCTGCAGTATTCCGCCAGTGCGCGTCCCTCCGTGGTTCCTCCGAAGATCAGGACCTTTCCCATGTCCCACCGCCTCCTTTATATGCTTCGATCAGCTGCCGCGCGTTCCCGCTCTCCGCGAGGATGCCGTGCTTCAGCGTATAGATGATGACCGCCGTACTGATCCTCCCGCCGCTTCTCCGGGTGATGCTCTTCTCCGCTGCGGTGAGGACCGAAGAAAACACGGCCTCCTTAAGGCCCGCGCCGTCGATCAGGTCCACTGCCTCCTCCGTGGCGGCCGCCCCGAGGATCCCCCGGAGGACCTCCTGCGGCGCCCCGCAGCGCACCGCATGCGCGAGGAGGATCTCCATCCGGCAGTCCGCCTCGCGGGAATGCGTGTTCATGATCCCGCCGGCGAGCTTTACGAACTTCCCGAGATGGCCGGCAAGCACCAGGCCGCGCGCCCCGTACTCGCAGGCCGCGTCGACCGCCTCTCCGACGTAATTCGATATGATGACAGGATCCGCCTCCGGGATCCCGTAGGTCCGGCTCAGAAACGCGAGGCCGTAGTTGCCGGGGACCGCAAGGACCGGCCTTCCCTCCGCCGCGTGCACGCGCATGTCCACCCGGATCGTATCGACCAGGGCGCTCCTGCTCATGGGCTTCACCACGCCGGAGGTCCCGAGGATGGAGATCCCGCCCGTGATCCCGAGCCGCGGGTTGAACGTTTTTCCGGCGAGCGCCTCGCCTTCCGGGGCTGACACCGTAAACCGCACACGCGAAGAGACGCCTGCCGCCTTGAGGACCTCCTCCGCGCCCTGCCGGATCATCTCCCGCGGCACACGGTTGATCGCCGCCTCGCCCGGCGGCTGGTCAAGCCCAGGCCTGGTCACGCGGCCGATGCCGGCGCCGCCCAGGATCTCCACGCCCTCCGGCCCGGGGACCAGCTCCGCCTTCACATGGACCAGGATCCCGTCCGTGACGTCAGGATCATCACCCGCGTCCTTCCGGACCGCGCAGGAACAGAAGTCCCGCTCCATACGGACCTCCTCCGTCTCAAGC
>CACXDR010000131.1 GCA_902766415.1 uncultured Lachnospiraceae bacterium | reverse complement strand
GAACGGCTTTTCATAAAGGAGGCACGCAAGACCGTGGTAGCCCGCGACCCGCTTCATGACCTCCATGGTGATCTGGTTATGGTCGACAGCGACGTTGCACTCCTCGTAGACCGGGGCGAGCTCGTGCTGGCCCGGGGCCACCTCGTTGTGCTCGGTCTTCGCCGGGACGCCGAGCTTCCAGAGCTCCTTGTCGATGTCGCGCATGAAGCCGCCGATCCGCTCGCGGATGACGCCGAAATAATGATCGTCAAGCTCCTGGCCCTTCGGCGGCATGGCGCCGAAAAGGGTGCGGCCGGTGTAGACCAGGTCCTTCCTCTGAAGGTACTTTTCACGGTCGACGATAAAGTATTCCTGCTCCGCGCCGACGTTCGGGATGACACGCCTGGACCTGGTGTTGCCGAAAAGGCGCAGGATGCGCAGCGCCTGGTCGTTCAGCGCCTTCATGGAGCGGAGCAGCGGGGTCTTCTTGTCAAGCGCCTCGCCGCGGAAGGAACAGAACGCCGTGGGGATGCAGAGCGTCACGCCGAGCGCGTCCTCGCGCAGGAAGGCCGGGGACGTGCAGTCCCACGCGGTATAGCCGCGGGCCTCGAAGGTCGCGCGCAGGCCGCCGGACGGGAAGCTTGACGCGTCCGACTCGCCCTTGACCAGCTCCTTGCCGGAAAACTCCATAAGGATCTGTCCCCGTTTCCCGGGACCGGAAATAAAGGAGTCGTGCTTTTCCGCGGTGGATCCGGTCAGCGGCTGGAACCAGTGCGTGTAGTGCGTCGCGCCGTGCTCGATGGCCCACTCCTTCATGCCGTGCGCCACGCTGTCCGCGATCGCCGGGTCAAGGTCCTTGCCCGCGTCGATGGTCTCTCTCAGTTTCTCATATACACTTTTCGGAAGGTGCGTGCGCATTGCCGTATCGTTAAAGCAGTTGCTGCCGAACAGTTCCGGAATATTTCTTGCTTCGTCCATGGATCGATCCTCCTCCATAATGGTGATTATTATAACAGAAGAGGTTTTTTCATGCAATCTTACCCGCCTGTTTTCGCCCGGAATTCGGAAACCCTGCATATTAATTCAGAAAGGAGAGGCCCTGCGGGACGTGGCCGCCCCGGCCGTGCAGCCGCGCCTTTCCGCTTTTTCCTCATCCAGGCAGAGAAAACGCCCCCCGTGCCGTGCCGCGCGGGTCTCCGCTTCGGCAGGGCGCCGGGAGGCGCTGTCCTGTTCCATATTATATTATTCCATTCCCAGAAGGCCTGCGACCATCTCCTCCATTCCGGCGGGGTCGCACTCGTTGTTGTGGCGGATCTCCGCGGAGCGGATCTCCTCGACTGCCGGCGGGACCGCGATGCCGGCCTTATCCTTAAGGAGGTCGATCACCTGCCAGTCGTCAAGCCCGGCAATGGCTTCATCGCCCTCAATGGCGCCCATGACGGCGCGCGAGAACTTGAAGGGGCTCGCCGTGGATGCGATGACCGTTTTGGTCACATCGCCCGTCTCTGCGCGGTACTGCTCGTAGACCGCGGAGCCGACGCCGGTGTGCGTGTCGATGACGTAGCCGGTCTTTTCAAAGAGCTCGCGGATGCGCGCGGCGACCGCCGCCTGGTCCGCGAACCCGCCGGTGAAGTCCTCCATCGCCTTCTTCATGGCAAGGCTGACATGGTACTTCCCGAATTCCGAAAGCTCACGCATCATGATGCGGTTCTTCGCGGTATCGCAGCCCGCGGAGAGGTAGATGAGCCGTTCGAGGTTCGAGGAGATCAGGATGTCCATGGACGGGGAGGTCGTAAGGATGAACTCCCTCTTCCTGTCGTAGACACCGGTCTTGAAGAAATCAAACAGGACCTTGTTGTCGTTCGACGCGCAGATCAGCTTCCGCACCGGAAGGCCCATGAGCTTCGCGAAGTACGCCGCGAGGATGTTCCCGAAGTTGCCGGTCGGGACGCAGAAGTTGATCTTCTCGCCCTTTGCGGCTTCCTGGTTCTCGCGGAGCTTTAAGTATGCCCACACATAATAGACGATCTGCGGCACCAGGCGGCCGATGTTGATGGAGTTCGCGCTGGAGAGCTGGATCTGGTGCTCCGCGAGCCGCGCCTCGAACGCGCGGTCGCCGAAGATCTTCTTCACACCGGTCTGGGCATCGTCGAAGTTGCCGTGGATGGAAACGACCGCCGTGTTATCGCCCTTCTGGGTGACCATCTGGAGCTCCTGGAAACGGCTGACGCCGCCCTTCGGGTAGAAGACGATGATCCCGGTCCCCGGGACGTCCGCGAAGCCTGCCATCGCAGCCTTGCCGGTGTCGCCGCTGGTCGCCGTCAGGATCTCGATCTTGTTGGTGACGCCGTTCTTCTTCGCCGCGGTCGTCATGAGGTACGGGAGGATGGAAAGCGCCATGTCCTTGAAGGCGATGGTCTTTCCGTGGAAGAGCTCGAGATAATAAGCGCCGTCCGCGCTGACCAGCGGGGCGATCTCCTCTGTGTCGAACTTCTCATCGTAGGCGTGCTCGATGCAGAAGCGGAGCTCCTCTTCCGTAAAGTCGGTGAGGAAAAGCTTCATCACCTCGTAGGCGACCTCCTGGTAAGGCCTGCCGACCAGGGACTCGATGTCGAAATCAAAGGCCGGGATCCTGTCGGGCATGAAAAGCCCGCCGTCCTTCGCGAGGCCCTTCAGGATCGCCTGGGAGGCGGTCAGGCCCTTTTCGCCGCCCCGGGTGCTGCTGTAGAATACTTCTTTCATCGGTATTAAGCTCCTTAACTATGTAATATCTTTAAAAAGAGTTCCGCCATGGAAGCTCACCCCTGCATAAATGCGGGGTGCGCTTCCGCGGCGGAACGTTTCTTTCAGAATTTTCTCCCGCCGCCTCCGTGGGTCATTCCGCCGCCGCTGACGTGCGTGGTGGAGTGGCCGAAGGGACCGCTGCCGCCGGATCCGCCGGGGCGTTTCTGCTGCGGCGGAGGTTTCGGGATGGCCCTTCTTACGGTCCGCTTGTCGAGGAGGTCGTCGGCCCGGTTCGCGAACGCGAACGCTGTGCCGGCGAGCACTGCCGCGACGGCGATGCCTGCAGCCGAAGCAGCAGCGACGTCCTTCATCGCGTATTTCTTCTTCACGTTGCCGACGGCACCGAAGCCGGCGGCCGCGGAAGCGATCAGCGACACAAGGAATTCCAGGGGATTCACGCCCTTCTTCTTCACAGGCGCCGTCCAGATCCCGGGCTCCGGGTCGTAGGTCCAGTTCATGCCGATCGCCTCGTCGTACTTCGCCTCGACGCCCTTCAGGACCGCCTCCGCGGAGCCTGCGTAGTCGCCGTTCTGAAGGCATCCGTACGCGTCGTCAAGAAGCCCGTCGATCACGCTGTCGGAGCAGAGGTCGATCGCGCCGCCGGCTGTGGAAATGTAGATCTCCCGGCCCTCCATGTCGATGAGGTACAGGAGCCCGCTTTTTCCGGAGCCTACGCCGAAATCGCCGGTCTCATAGAGCGCGTCCGCGTATTCCTGCGCGGACATGCCCTGCTTGTTCAGGCTCGTCACGACGACCATGTCCATGCCCGTATGGGACGCGGCCTCCGCCGCGGCCGTCTCGAGCCGTGCCTTCTCTTCCGCGGAGAAGAGCCCGGCCGCGTCATACACACGGTCTCCGCCGGCCGCGAATGCGCTCAGCGCGCCGAAAACGGCAAGCAGCAGGGCGAGAAGCAGGGCAAAAAAGAAACTGCGTCTTTTCTTCATTTCGTCCTCCTTCCGTCAGCCGATAAAGTAGCTCGCCGCCATCATGACGGCAAAGATCGGGACCGCGATCCTGAAGAAGTACGCCATCAGCGCGTTCTTGTCCACCGGCAGCTCGCCGATGACCTTTCCGTTCTGGCCGTTCATGGAGAAGTAGTAGATCTTCCCGGAGCCGGGCTCCTTGTAGGTCACGGTCCAGACCGGCATGAGCGCGTACTTCCAGTCCCTGTCCCTGATCTTAAGAGCATCGTCCGTGATCCTTAAGTCGTCGTAGCCCGCGATGCTCGCGCGGAGCTGCTGCATGGCGTGCTCCTTCACCTCGGCGTCAACTTCCTGCTCGATCTCCGAGCTCTCGATGTCCCGCTTCTCCGCAAGGAAGCCGGAAAGATACGCCATCTTGAAGGGCTTCAGGTCATTGAAATCGAACGGCTGCACGCCCTCGACCAGGATCCTGTTCGCCTTCTTCAGCGCGTTTCTCGCGATATTCTTCACCGGCATGTCGCCGTCGCGGCGCACGCGGTAGGTGCCCGTCGTGACGTTCTCAAAATCTCCGGCGCGGGTGGTCTCGGTGCGGGTGCCCTGCCCGTCGATATGGCCCTCCACGCGGCAGCTGTAAAGATGATACGGGAAATACACGCCGGAGAACTTCTCGATCTGGTCCTTATTGTAAAACGCCTTCGGGACGAATTTCTTCTGCGCGATCCAGCTGTTGAAGATCTCGAGCGCCCTCTTCCGGTCGATCGAGAACGGGACCACGTAATCCGGACGGTACTTTCCTTCCAGGCGCCCGGTAAGGATGACCGGGTTGTGACAGTAATAGCAGAAGGTCGCGGCGGTGCTCTTCTCGGTTACGATCTGGGCTCCGCAGCTCGGGCAGTTGTAGACGACCGCATCGTCCTCGGCGGCTGCCTCGGGCTTTGCGTCGGACTGTCCCGCCTTTTCCCTCTCCTCCTTCTCTTTCCTCTCCTTTTCCTCTGTCACGGCGTCGAGCGCTTCCTGCGTGAACCTTGACCTGCAGTACTCGCACTGGTAGTCACCCTTCGCGGGATCGAAACGGAGGTCGCCGCCGCAGTTCGGACACTTGTAGGATATCAGCTGTGCCATTCTTTCCCTCCAGGCTGAGATGAGGAGGCATGCCTCCTCATCCAGCTGTCATGTATGAAGTTGTATGCGGGTCTTATGCTCTCGGCTTTCCGCAGTTGGAGCAGAACTTGCCGGTATTCACCTGGCCGCACTCGCAGGTCCACTCGTTGGAGACGGGCCGCGGCTTTCCGCAGTTGGAGCAGAACTTGCCGGTATTCTCCTGGCCGCACTCACAGATCCACGCGCCTGCCGCCGGAGCCGGTGCCGGCTGCGGCTTTCCGCAGTTCGAGCAGAACTTGCCGGTGTTCTCCTGGCCGCACTCGCAGGTCCAGCCTTCCTTCACCTTGCCAGGCGCCTGCATCTGGACCGCGCCGCCTGCAACGGCCGCGCCGCCTGCGCCGCCCTGCATCTGCTGCTGCATCTGCATCTGCTGCATGTTGGTCTGGCTCGCCATGCCCATGTATCCAAGGCCGCCTGCCATGCCGAGTCCGACACCCATCATGCCGCCGGCTGCGCCGTTCGGGTTGTGTCCCGCGGCGTTGATGCCGTTCGCGATCTGGCCCTG
>CACXDR010000130.1 GCA_902766415.1 uncultured Lachnospiraceae bacterium | reverse complement strand
TGTGGAAGAGCTTCGAGGAATCGAGGTAATCGTAAAGGATCTTTGCCTTTTTCTCGTTGTTCGCCTTGACTGCCTCAAGCCCGCCGATCTTCTTCAGGTACTTGAAGACCTTGCCGCAGACGTAGATGGTGTAGCAGGGCGGGGTGTTGTAAAGGGAGCCGCTCTCCGCGTAGGTGCTGTACTTCAGCATGGTGGGCGTTCCCGGGAGCGTATCGCCGATCAGGTCCTCCCTGACGATCGCGACTGCCATGCCGGCCGGGCCGACGTTCTTCTGAACGCCGCCCCAGACGATGCCGAACTTCGTGACGTCCAGCGGCTCCGACAGGAAGCAGGAGGAAACGTCCGCCACCAGGTCCTTGCCCTTGGTATCCGGAAGGGTGTGGAACGCGGTCCCGTAGATCGTGTTGTTCATGCAGATATAGACATAGTCCGCGTCGTCATCGATCGGAAGGTCGGTGCAGTCCGGGATGTAGGTGAAGGTCTTGTCCTCGGAGGAAGCGACCGCCTTCGCGTTTCCGTAGATCTGCGCTTCCTTGCAGGCCTTCTTCGCCCACTGGCCGGTGATGATGTAGTCCGCGACCTTATTCTTCATAAGGTTCATCGGGACCATGGCGAACTGGACGTGGCCGCCGCCCTGGATGAACATGACCTTGTAGTTGTCCGGGATGTTCATCAGGTCGCGGAGATCCTGCTCCGCCTCGTCAATGATCTGCTGGAAGACCTTGGAGCGGTGGCTCATCTCCATGACGGACTGGCCGCAGCCCCGGTAATCCATCATCTCCGCGGCGCACTCCTTCAGCACCTCCTCCGGAAGGCAGGCAGGTCCCGCGCTGAAATTGTAAACTCTAGCCATAATTATATCCTCACTTTCTCACCCGTCCCCCGGGAGGCCCCGCGGGACGCGAATATTACTGATCCGGCGCTTACTTCCCGTTCAGCGCAAGGTCGGACTCGTCGAAGGTATCCTCAAGGGCCGCTCCCGGGGAACACATCGGGAACACCTTGTCGTCCGGATCGATCCACACGTCGATCAGCGCCGGCCGCCTCAGGGCGACCGCCTTTTTGAACACCTCTTCGAATTCTTCCTTTTTCGTGACGCGGTACGCGTCGCAGCCCATGGCCTCGGCGAGCTTCACGAAGTCCACCTTGTCGTTCAGGACCGTCGCGGAGTAGCGCCCGCCGTAATAGAGCGTCTGCCACTGGCGGACCATCCCGAGCACATGGTTATTGATCACGACCTCGATGACCGGGAGCTCCTCCCGCGTCATGGTCGCGATCTCGTTCATATTCATGCGGAAGCAGCCGTCGCCGGCGATGTTGACCACGACCCTGTCCGGGCAGCCCGCCTGCGCGCCGATAGCCGCGCCGAGGCCGTAGCCCATGGTCCCGAGGCCGCCCGAGGAAAGGAAGGTCCTCGGCATCGTATACTGGTAGTACTGCGCGGCCCACATCTGGTGCTGGCCGACCTCCGTGACGATGATGGCATCGTCCGGGGTACAGCGGTCGATCGCCTCGACCACGTACGGGCCCGTCAGGAGGTTCCTGTTGTAGGACAGCGGGTACATGTCCTTCATCATCTCGATATGCTCGAACCAGTCCTCGTGGCGCAGCGGGTCAAGCCGCGCGTTCAGCTTCCTGAGGATCAGCTTCGCGTCGCCGATGATGCTCGAGCCGACGTGGATGTTCTTGTTGATCTCCGCCTCGTCGACGTCGATATGGAGGATCTTCGCCTTCGGCGCGAATTTCTTCGGGTTGCCGATCACGCGGTCGGAGAAGCGCGCGCCGATCACGATCAGGAGGTCGCATTCGCTGACCGCCAGGTTCGAGGTCTTGGTGCCGTGCATGCCGACCATGCCCGTGTAGTGCTCATCCTTCTGGTTCATAGCGCCCTGGCCCATCAGCGTGCACGCGACAGGCGCCTGGATCTTGTGCGCGAAGGCGGAAAGCTCCTCCGCCGCGCCGCTGATGATCACGCCGCCGCCCGCGATGATGCAGGGCTTCCTGCAGTTCTTCAGAAGAAGGATCGCGTTCTCGATATCGCCGTCGCTGAAGCTGTCGCGCATGCGCACGACCGGCTCCGGCTTCTTCGGGGCGTAGTCCGTGACCGCCGCGGTGATGTCCTTCGGGATATCGATGAGGACCGGGCCCGGGCGCCCGCTCTGCGCGATCGTAAACGCGCGGCGGATGGTCCACGCCAGCTTCTTGATATCCTTGACGATAAAATTGTACTTGGTCACCGGCATGGATACGCCGGCAATGTCCACCTCCTGGAAGGAATCCTTCCCGAGGAGCGGGATCCCGACGTTGCAGGTGATCGCGACGACCGGGACGGAATCCATGTACGCGGTGGCGATCCCGGTGACCAGGTTGGTCGCGCCCGGGCCGCTCGTCGCGAAGCAGACGCCGACCTTTCCCGTCGCGCGGGCATAGCCGTCCGCCGCGTGCGCCGCGCCCTGCTCGTGGCTCGTCAGGACATGGTGGATCTCGTTCCGGTGCAGGTAAAGCGCGTCATAGATGTTCAGGATCGCGCCGCCCGGATAGCCGAAGATGGTATCCACGCCCTGTTCCTTCAGGCATTCGATGACGATCTCAGAACCGTTCAGTTTAGCCATGCTGCTTACTCCTTAAACTCAATTCTCTCCGGCGCCCGCCGGAAACGGCGGGGCCTTGTCCTTCCGGACAGTTCACCGGGCCGGGTCCCTTGATGACCGGGCTCCGGGCCGGTTCTTCTCCCGGTCAGATCAGCGGGCCAGGTTCCTCACGGAGAGGACCGCGCCCTCCGGCGCGCTGGTGACCAGCTCCCTGTAGCGCGCGAGGTAGCCGTCGACCTCGTTGACGCGCGGCTTCCAGGTCTTTCTTCTCTCCGCGAACTCCTCCTCGCTGATCCGCGCGTTGAGGCTGTTGTTCGGGATGTCGATGTCGATGATGTCGCCCTCCTTGATGAGGCCGATGGGTCCGCCCGCAGCCGCCTCCGGCGCGACGTGGCCGATCGATGCGCCGCGGCTCGCGCCGCTGAAGCGTCCGTCAGTGATCAGCGCGACAGAGCTTCCAAGGCCCATGCCGACGATCGCGCTCGTCGGGTTCAGCATCTCCCTCATGCCGGGGCCGCCCTTCGGTCCCTCGTAGCGGATCACGACGACGTCGCCCGGGACGATCTTCCCGCCCTTGATCGCGGCGATCGCGTCGTCCTCACAGTCGAAGACACGCGCCGGGCCGGAGTGCTTCAGCATCTCCGGAGCCACCGCGCTGCGCTTCACGACGCAGGAGTCGGGGGCGATGTTGCCGGTCAGGACTGCAATGCCGCCGGTCTCGGAATACGGGTTCTCCAGCGGACGGATGACCTCCGGGTCGAGGTTCCGGACGTTCTTTATGTTCTCCCCGACGGTCTTTCCGGTGACGGTCATGCAGTCGAGGTTGATGAGGTCCTTCTTCGACAGCTCGTTCATGACGGCGTAGATGCCGCCCGCCTCGTTCAGGTCCTCCATGTAGGTGTAGCCTGCCGGCGCAAGGTGGCAGAGGTTCGGGGTGCGCGCGCTGACCTCGTTTGCGATGGTCAGGTCGATCTTCACGCCCGCCTCGTGGGCGATCGCCGGAAGATGGAGCATGGTGTTGGTGGAGCAGCCGAGCGCCATGTCGACAGTCAGGGCGTTCATGAGCGCCTTCTCCGTCATGATGTCGCGCGGGCGGATGTTCCTCTCGAGCATCTCCATGACCTTGTTGCCTGCCTGCTTCGCGAGGCGGATGCGCTCGGAGTAGACGGCCGGGATGGTGCCGTTGCCGCGGAGGCCCATGCCGAGGACCTCGGTCAGGCAGTTCAGGGAGTTCGCGGTGTACATGCCGGAGCAGCTTCCGCAGGTCGGGCACACCTTGTTCTCGAACTCGGTGACCTCCTCCTCGGTCATCTTTCCTGCCGCGTAGCTGCCGACAGCCTCAAACATGCTGGAAAGGGAGCGCTTCTGTCCCTTCACGTGTCCCGCGAGCATCGGGCCGCCGCTGACGAACACGGTCGGGATGTTGACGCGCGCCGCCGCCATGAGGAGGCCGGGAACGTTCTTGTCGCAGTTCGGGACCATGACCATGGCGTCGAACTGGTGCGCGCGCGCAAGACATTCGGTGGAATCCGCGATGAGGTCGCGGGTGACGAGGGAATACTTCATGCCGACGTGGCCCATGGCGATACCGTCGCAGACCGCGATCGCGGGAACGACGACCGGCATGCCGCCCGCCTCGGCGACGCCGAGCCTGACAGCCTCGACGATCTTGTCAAGGTTCATGTGGCCGGGAACGATCTCATTGTAGGAGCTTACGATGCCGACAAGCGGCTTCTTCATTTCCTCGGCGGTAAATCCGAGCGCGTTGAACAGGGAACGGTGCGGCGCCTGCTGCATGCCCTTTTTCACGTTGTCACTTAACATACTGGCCTCCTTCTTTTTTCCGTTTATGTATGGCCGGTCCTTGTGCCGGCGGTCCTTTTTATGCTTCGGTTTTTGGATCCCTCCGGATCCTGACAATCCCGGGTCTCCAGGCTTCCGGATCCTCATTTTTCCGTTTTCTTCCATATAATATGTCTGCCGGCCCCGGGGTACCTGTCGGGTCCTTCAGAGATCCGGTCCTTCCGGTTCCCGGGCCTTACGCTCAGATCCTCGCGATGATCTCCTGTCCCATCTCTGTCGTGGAGACCTTCCGCATGCCCTCCGTGTAGATATCCACGGTGCGGATCCCGTCCGCGAGCACCTTCCGTACCGCGTCCTCGACAGCATCCGCCTCCTTGTCAAGATCCAGGGAGTAGCGGAGCAGCATGGCTGCGCTCAGGATGGTCGCAAGCGGGTTCGCGATGTTCTTCCCGGCGATGTCCGGCGCGGAGCCGTGGCTCGGCTCGTACAGCCCGAACTTCGTCTCGTTCAGGGAAGCGCTCGGCAGCATGCCGATGGAGCCGGTGATCATGCTCGCCTCATCCGAGAGGATGTCGCCGAACATGTTCTCGGTGACCACGACGTCGAACTGGGCCGGATCCCAGACCAGCTGCATGGCGGCATTGTCCACGAGCATGTGCGTGAGCTTTACCTCCGGGTAGTCCTTCGCGACGTCCTCGACCGTCTTTCTCCAGAGACGCGAGGTATCGAGCACGTTCGCCTTGTCGACGCTGATCACGTTCTTCCTGCGCTTCATGGCGGTCTCGAAGGCCTTGACGCAGATCCTCCGGATCTCCGGCTCGGTGTACTTCAGCGTATCCACCGCGGTCTCGACGCCGTCCACGTTCTTTGTCCAGCGGTCGCCGAAATAGAGGCCGCCGGTCAGCTCGCGGACGATGATCATGTCAAAGCCGGTGTCTACCGTGCTCTTCTTTAACGGGCACGCCGCCGCAAGCTCCGGGTAAAGGTACGCCGGGCGGAGGTTTGCGAACAGCCCGAGCTCCTTGCGAATCTTCAGGAGGCCCGCCTCCGGGCGCTTCTTCGGGTCGATGGTGTACCACTCCGGCTTCCTATCCGGGGTGCTCCCGACCGCGCCGAGAAGGACCGCGTCGCTGTTCCGCGCCGTCTCGAGGTTTTCGTCCGTAAGGGAGGTGCCGAACCTGTCGATCGAGCAGCCGCCCATGGCGATCTCCGTGAAATCGAAGGTGTGTCCGTACTTTGCCGCGATATGCGCAAGGACCTTCTCCGCCTCCTTCACGATCTCCGGGCCGATTCCGTCACCGGGGATCAGTACGATACCAGCTCTCATAATGATTCCTTTCTTTTTCCATACGCAGCGAAGGGCCTGCGCCCGCACCGCATTTTCACGGTTGCACGAATAGCCCTTCAGTCCGAAGAGCATTTGCCCTCTATAATAATGCATGGATTTGTATTTTTCAACAGTAAGCAGTACGCAGATATCTGAAAAATTCGGGCATAATGAAGCCGCCGCAGGCAACATTTTTCATAATTGCCCGCGGCGGTCCTCTCCCATGATTCCTTTTTGCTTACGGACGGTCGATCGAATCTCCGGTCGCCATAGCTCCGCTGATACTTAATTCGTACCCGTCCGGCGTGGTCGTGTTCCTCCACATGTGCCCGTCCTCCGGGTCCAGGTAATACCAGGTCTCTCCCTCCTGGTACCAGCCCGTGCGCATGAAGCTGTTCTCGTCAAAGCAGTACCACTCTTCGTTGATCTGGCGCCATGCGCCGGTCACGAGCGTCTGGTCCGGCAGGCGGAAACGCCAGCGTCCGTCCTCCTGCTCCCAGGTGCCCGCGCTCTGCACTGCCTTGTTGTACTCGCGCTGCGCTTCCGCCTGTTCAGCCCCGATGATGATATCGTTCGAGTCCACCCAGGCGCCGGTCCGCGTGGTATCCACCGCGTTCACCGGGCGCACCTTGAAGTGGTACGACGCTCCCTTGACCATGAACCTGCTGCAGTCGAGCTTCAGCTCGCTGTCCGCGCTCACCGTCTGCACGCCGCCGAGCGTCGTGCCGTTCCTCATGAACTTCACCTCATAGGAGCCGGCGCCCTCCGACGGGGTCCAGGTGCAGATGCCCGTGTCCGAAAGCTTTGCTTCCTCGATGGGGCTTACCTGCGTGTTCAGCGGCGGAAGCTTCACCTCGACCACCAGCGTGTAGCCGTTGTCCTCGCGCGCCGCGGAAACATAGGTGGCGCCGCCGGTCAGCTTGATCTGGCTTGCCTTGATGATCCGGAAGTAGTAGCCCTCGTTCGCGGACAGGTAGATCTTGATGTCCGGAACATCGTCCAGCATCCAGCGGAAGCCGAAGTTCTGGACCTCGTAGTGGTCGTAATCATACTTGTTGCCGCTGGTGGTGACGTTCAGCTCCTCCTCACCAAACTTCGTCTCGAGCTCGATATAGCCGTCGACGTGCAGGTTTACGGACTTGATAGCCTTATCGTCTTTTTCATACGCGAGCGCGGTCACTGCCGACGCCGCGGTGATCACTAATGCCGCCAGAAGGACGGCCAGGTACTTCATTTTTGCTTTCATAGCGACCCTTCTTATCTATAATTGTCCCGACAATATCATTCTAACGGACCGTCTGTTAACGTCAAGAAAAAAAGCCTTACGAATTTCTAATGAAATATCGTAAGGCTTTGATTTTTCGTGCTTATTTCGCGACGTCCTGCACGCGGGACTCGCGGATGACATTGACCTTGATCTGGCCCGGGTACTGCATTTCCTGCTCGATCCTCTTCGCGACGTTATGCGCAAGAAGGACCATCTCGTCGTCGTTCACCTTCTCCGGGACCACCATGATACGGACCTCGCGTCCTGCCTGGACGGCAAAGGACTTCTCGACGCCGCCGAAGGAATTGGTGATCTCCTCCAGCTGCTTCAGCCTGGTCGTATAGGTCTCGATCGTCTCGCGCCTTGCGCCCGGCCTTGCCGCGGAGATCGTATCCGCAGCCTGGACGATGCAGGCAATGAGGCTTTCCGGCTCTACATCTCCGTGATGGGACTCCACCGTGTTTATCACGATCGGAGACTCCTTATATTTCCGACAAAGTTCAGCACCCAGCTGCACGTGGGAGCCTTCCACCTCATGGTCGATCGCCTTGCCGATATCATGCAGAAGGCCTGCACGCTTCGCCATACGGACGTCCACACCGACCTCTGCGGCAAGAATGCCGGAGATCTCGGCGACCTCGATGGAATGCTTCAGTGCGTTCTGGCCGTAGCTCGTCCGGAACTTCATCCTGCCGAGCAGCTTGACCAGCTCCGGGTTGATCCCGTGAAGCCCGACCTCCAGAACAGCGGCTTCGCCCTCTTCCTTCATGGTCTGCTCGACTTCCTTCTGGGACTTCTCGACCATCTCCTCGATCCTCGCGGGATGGATGCGGCCGTCGGTGATCAGCTTTTCGAGTGCTACGCGCGCGACTTCCCTTCTTACCGGGTCGAAACCGGAAAGCACCACTGCCTCGGGGGTATCGTCGACGATCAGCTCAACGCCCGTGAGCTGCTCCAGGGCGCGGATGTTCCGGCCCTCGCGGCCGATGATGCGTCCCTTCATCTCGTCGTTCGGCAGCTGGACCACCGAGACCGTCGCCTCAGCCACACTGTCCGCCGCACAACGCTGGATCGCGGAAACGACGTAATCCCTGGCCTTCTTCTCAGCCTCTTCCTTCGCCTCCGCTTCAAGCTCCTTGATCAGCCGGGCCGTGTCATGCTTGACATCCTCTTCGACCGTCTGCAGCAGGAATTCCTTCGCCTGCTCGCTGGTCAGCCCGGAGATCCGCTCGAGTTCAGCAATGCCCCTGTCATAAAGAGAATCCACCTCACGGCTCTTCTCCGTGATCTTCTCCTCCCGCGCCGCGAGTGCCGCTTCCTTCTTCTCGAGGGAAGCCTGCTTCCTGTCAAGGTTCTCCTCCTTGCTCAGGACACGGTTCTCGTAGTGCTGGAGTTCGGCTCTTCTCTCCTTGGTCTCTCTCTCGAGCTCATTCTTCGTCCTTAAGGACTCTTCCTTCGCCTCGAGGAGCGCCTCGCGCTTCTTTGTCTCTGCGGTCTTCAGTGCTTCTTCGATGATTTCACGGGATTTTGCTTCCGCGCTGCCGATTTTGCTCTCATATGTCTTGATCCTGTTCTGGATCGCAAGATGCCAGCTCACCAAAGAGGCTACCGCTGCCGCTATTAATGCAACAATTACAGTTAATAACACAGAGCACCTCCTTATTCAGTTTTCATTGTGCGACATTGCAACAGGTCTATTTTATCAGAAGAACTCTGCAAGTTCAAGCACTAGTCTTCCCGTTCTTCATGCTGTTCCGCGTGAAGCTCCGCGCGCCTGACCGCCTCGGAGATCTCGCTGAAGCCGTACCCCTTCCGCGCAAGATACGCAAAGATCCGCTGCCTGTATTTCGGGTCCCTGTTTTCCGGGTCGAAGCGCTTTTTCCGGAGCTCGCGGTCAAGATTCAGGTCCTCGTCCGGCTCCGCCGCCTCGATAAGCTCCTTCGCGAGCTCCGCCGGGACGCCCTTTTCGCGCAGGTCCGCAAGAAGCCTTCTCACGCTCTTCCCGTCCGAATGCCACGCGATGTAGTTCTCCGCGAAACGCCGGTCGTCGGCATAGTGAAGCTCCCTGGCCCAGCTGACCGCGGCGGACGCAAGCTCCTCCGGGCAGTACGCCGCCTTAAGCTTCCGCATGAGCTCCGCCTCTGTGTAGTCCCTGCTCTTTAAAAGGAGGAGCAGGCGCTCCTTCGCCCGTTTTAAAAGCAGCGGCGAGAGCACGTTCTCCCAGAGCGCCTCCGGAAGCTCCGCGCCTTCTGCCAGCCCGTATTTCCCAAGCTCTGTCCTGTATACGGAAAAAGCAAGGTCCCCGTCCGTGAGGACCCTGCTCTTCATTTTCCCGTACGGAATGATCTCCGTAATGATCATGTCAGATCTCCGCGGGGATGCTCTCTGCTCCCGCGGCGCCCGCCTCCGCGGCCGCCTGAAGCGCGGGATCCGCCGGCAGGCCGTGGGCCTCCCTGACCTTTCCCTCCACCTCTGCAAGCAGCGCCGGGTTCTGCGCGAGATAGTTCTTCGCGTTCTCTCGCCCCTGGCCGATCTTCGCGCCCTGGTACGCGTACCAGGAGCCGCTCTTCTCGATGATGTCCTCCTTCGCCGCGAGGTCCAGGATGTCCCCGGCCCTCGAGATGCCCTTGCCGAACATGATGTCGAACTCCGCCTCCTTGAACGGCGGCGCGATCTTGTTCTTCACGACCTTGACGCGGACACGGTTGCCGATGATCTCGCCGTTCTGCTTCAGGGCCTCGATCCTGCGGACGTCCAGACGGACCGACGCGTAGAACTTCAGCGCGCGGCCGCCGGTGGTGGTCTCCGGGTTGCCGAACATGACGCCGATCTTCTCGCGCAGCTGGTTGATGAAGATGCACGTCGTGTTCGACTTGGAGAGCGAACCCGCGAGCTTCCTCAGCGCCTGAGACATGAGCCTCGCCTGAAGGCCGACGGTCGTATCGCCGATCTCGCCCTCGATCTCCGCGCGCGGGACGAGCGCCGCGACGGAGTCGACGACGATGCAGTCGATCGCGCCGGACCTGACGAGCATGTCGCAGATCTCGAGCGCCTGCTCGCCGTAATCGGGCTGAGCGATCAGCACCTCGTCGATGTCCACGCCGAGACGTGCTGCGTATACAGGGTCGAGCGCGTGCTCCGCGTCGATGAACGCGACTATTCCGCCGAGCGCCTGCGCCGCGGCGAGGATCTGCAGGGCGAGCGTCGTCTTACCGCTCGACTCGGGGCCGTAGACCTCGATGATCCTGCCCCTGGGGACGCCGCCGATGCCCAACGCGGCATCGAGCGGAAGCGAACCGGTCGGGATAGCGTCGACCGTGAGGTCCTTCCCGCTATCCCCGAATTTCATGATGGCGCCTTTGCCAAACTTAGTTTCGATCTGGTCGGTCGTGACTTTGAGTGTGCTCGTTTTATCTTCGGCCATGTTCCTTCTCTTCCTCGCGACAATGACTTCATTATACCGAACAGATGTTTGGCGTCAACAACAAGTTCGGCATTTCCCGCTTATCCTAAAACCCCATTCCAACAAGGCATTCTCCCCCAAACCCTCAGCCAGTCGCGCAACCCCGACACCCGTCCAACACGAACGAACAATGCTTCCGACAGAGAGGCACGTCCCTGTTGTGCCGTTTCTTACACGGATGAGATAACGAGCGAGAAGAGGCTTGTTGGGCGAAGGGAAAGCAGCCCCGAATAATGCCCGAACGGGCGTAGCGAGGTCAATCCAAAGCGGGTGAATAAAGGCCTTTCAAGCCGCGAAAATGTAGCCGCGGAGTGTTGTCGGGCGCGGGCGGAGCGAGGTCAAGCCAGAGGAGCCGAGAGATCCACTTGCCTGCCCGCCCTCGGCAGGCAAGTTAGCTCGCGACGACGACGCGTCGAGCGCAGCTTGGCCGACGGCGGATCCGATGCCGGCCGGCACCAACACAGCCTCAATCGACACCGCATCATCGAAATCGCGGGCATCATCGGGATCGATCGTGAATACGAAGCGATCGCTCAAATCGCGGTAGCCGCTCGACAGCGCCGCGTCTTCATCAACGCGCGCGCCCGCCGCCTGCGCAAGCGCCGCCTCTGAGAATGCCGTCTCGAAT
>CACXDR010000129.1 GCA_902766415.1 uncultured Lachnospiraceae bacterium | reverse complement strand
CGGAGCGTATCCGGAAGTCAGAGGAGAGCCTCGGCGAAAGGATCGAAGAGCTGGTACAGGAAGCTGTCAGGACAAAGGAGAGGATTCTCTGCGAGATGTGATCCCCTGGGAGCGTTTATCTCAGTGGGAGACTGGACCCCCGCTGAGACGAGTCTGCTATGACCCACCACTCAAGAAGCGGGGGTCTTCTCCCGCTGGGATAAAAGGTCGCCCCCGGCACGACCCCCGCCGGCCTCCCCGCTGGTAAACTTGTACTCAAAGAAAAGAACAGACAGCAAGAAGAAAGGACGGTGCGGATCATGATCAATATGGAGCTTGTTTCGATGGACATCTTAAGAATGAAGGATGCGGTGGACGCCGCGGAATACCCGGAGATCCGTGAATATCTCAGCAGCCTTATGGCAGACCGCGGGGTGGCGGAGGAGTCTCCCTTTGCCATTGCGGCGGAGCTTCTGAAGCTTGACCGGCCGAAGCCCCTTCCCGACATCCTGACCGGCTTTCTTAAAAGGCTCTTGGACCTTGAGATCGCGGAAGGAAACCCTGACGCGATGAATGATCTCGGAGCCCTGTATTACAGCGGCAGCCGCGGCTTCCCGCAGAGCTTTGAACAGGCGGTGCATTACTACCGGATGGCGGCCGGTCACGGGAGCCGGCAGGCGCAGGAGAATCTGGGCTACTGCTATTACTACGGCAGGGCCATGGACCGGCCGGACTACGATAAGGCCTTCCATTATTTCCTGCTCGGGGCGCTGGACGGCCACCTCATCTCCCTCTATAAGATCGGGGACATGTACCTGCACGGCTACGGGGTGGAAAAGAACGAAGCGGAGGCGTTTTATATCTACCTCCACTGCGCGGAGAGCCTGAACGAGGAAACGGAAAATGCTGTCGGCGGCCCGGTCTGGCTCCGTCTCGGGAAGATGTTCCTCAAAGGGACCGGCACCGCGAAGGACCCGGGAAAAGCCATGGTCTGTTTCCAGAAGGCGGAGCCTCTCCTCTACAACATGGTCATGGACGGCAGCGTCATGTACAGGAAAAGCCTGAAGGAAGCGGTCCGGGGGCAGGCAGCAGCAAGAAAGCTGCTTTCCGCGTTGCTGCCGACAGACGAGTGGGTCGATGAATAGACCCGGCCGGATGATTCAAGTCCCGCTTGCGGGACTTGCGCGCCGCGCGCGGGTCGCCGTCAGGCAACTCCTTCCTTGCCGCGCGCGTGCGCATCCCCACTGAGATACAAAAAGGGGGCGGGTGCTTCAAAGCACCCGCCCGCCGGACGTTTTAGAAGATCCTCCAGCCGCAGATGAAGTTCCTCTGCCACCAGGAGCTTAAGTTTCTGTGGACCACGCGCCCGTTCGAGGAGCTCGCGTCGATGACGGTGCCGCCGCCCGCGCAGATCCCGACGTGTCCGCGGACAACGATGATATCGCCTGCCGACAGGTCGCCGAAGCTTGAGATCCTGCGGCCCCTGCCGCTGCCGGCCCAGCCGCCGCTGGTCATGTAGGACTGGCTCACGCCCGCCTGGTTCAGGCACCAGTACACGAAGCCGGAGCAGTCGAACGAGTTCGGGCCCTTCGCGCCCCAGACATAGGGGCTGCCGAGCTTGGAGCTCGCGACGCTTAAAAGCGTGCCGACGGAGCCGCCGCCGGAATAGGTGTAGGACGACGTGCTGCCTGATGAGCCGGAGCCTGCGTCACTGTGGCTGCTTCCCGAGGAGCCGCCCGACGAACCGGAGCCGGATTTTCCGGAGCCGCTGCTGGTCTTCGCCGCCGCCGTCGTCGCCTTCGGCTTCGGGGCAGGCCGCCTCGCGTCGTTGCTGGTAAGCTTCGCCATGGTCTGCGCGCCGACGGAGCCGTCCGCGGACAGGCCGTTCCGCTTCTGGAAATCGACGACCGCCTGCTTCGTCGCGTCGCCGTAATACCCGGTGATCTGCCCGGAGCTTAAATATCCCCACTTGTTTAAGAGCTTCTGCACCTGGGAGACCGTGTCGCTCTGGTCGCCGAGGACCAGTCCGAACGGCTGCGCGTTATCGCTGTTCAGCACCTCACGCGTGCCCGGCCCGAGATATCCGTCCACGACAAGGTCGTTCCTTGACTGGAATTCCTTGATCGCCATGGAGGTGCCCAGCCCGAACGTCCCGTCCGGCTCGCTCGTGAGGTAACCGAGCATGTACAGGCGCTTCTGCGCCGCGAGGACGATGTCGCTCTTCTCACCGTACGCGACCATGTTCGGCTTGACGTCCTCGGAGTAAACAAGGTTCATGGTCCGCCGGCCGACCTTGCCGTCCTGCTCCAGGGAGTTCAGCTGCTGGAACTTCTGGACCGCTGCCAGCGTCTTGTCCCCGAAGGTGCCGGTGATATCCGCGGAGCTCGCGAGATAGCCGAGCTGGTAAAGGCGCTGCTGGAGCTCCTCGATGTCGGTGCCGCTGTCGCCCTGCTGCGCGGTATAGTAATGCGCGTTCTCGTCGAGGATCGCCTTCAGCGTCTCCTCACCGACGATCCCGTCCTGCGAGAGCTTGTTCTGGCGCTGGTAGATCTTGACCGCCGCCTGCGTGGCCTCGCCGTAGTAATCCGTAGGCTCATCGCTGTCCATGAAGCCGAGCTCCATGAGCCGCTCCTGCAGGTCCTTGATGATCCAGCTGCGGGTCCCGATGCGGATGACCGCCGGCGCCGGCT
>CACXDR010000128.1 GCA_902766415.1 uncultured Lachnospiraceae bacterium | reverse complement strand
TGAAACCCGCGCACTGCTCGAAGGCCTTCGGCCCGAGCTTCGGCACCTTCAGAAGCTGCTTTCTCGACTCGAAACGCCCGTTTTCCTCGCGGTACGCGACGATATTCTTCGCCGTTGTCTTCGTGATGCCGGAAATATACTGGAGCAGGGGCGCCGACGCGGTATTCAGGTCCACGCCGACCGCGTTCACGCAGTCCTCGACCACGCCGCCCAGCGCCTCGCCGAGCTTCTTCTGCTCCATATCATGCTGGTACTGCCCGACGCCGATGGACTTCGGGTCGATCTTCACGAGCTCCGCAAGCGGGTCCTGCACGCGCCGCGCGATCGACGCCGCGGAGCGCTGCCCCACGTCAAACTCCGGGAACTCCTCCGTCGCGAGCGCGCTCGCGGAGTAGACGGACGCCCCGGCTTCGTTCGTGATCACGTAATACACCTTCTCCGGGATGTCCTTCAGCACGGACACGAGAAACTGCTCCGACTCGCGGGACGCGGTGCCGTTGCCGACGGAGACCAGGTTCACGTGGTACTTTTTCACGAATTCCCGGATCTTCACCGCTGCCGCCCGCTGCTTCGCCTCGTTGGTGGGCATGGTCGGGTAGATGACCGCGGTGTCCAGCACCTTTCCGGTCGCGTCGACCACCGCGAGCTTGCAGCCAGTGCGGAACGCGGGATCCCAGCCGAGCACCACGGCGCCCTCGACCGGCGGCGCCATGAGGAGCTGGTGGAGGTTCTTCCGGAACACCTTGATGGCCCCGTCCTCCGCCTTCTCGGTGAGCGCGTTCCGGATCTCACGCTCGATGGCCGGCGCGATGAGCCGCTCGTAGCTGTCCCGGATGGTCCGCTTCATGGCGTCCCTGGTCGATGCGTTGTTCCCGCGGATCAGGCGGCTTTCAAGGAAGCCGAGGATCTCGTCTTCCGGCGCCTCGACCGCGACCTTCAGGATCTTTTCCTTCTCCCCGCGGTTCAGCGCAAGGACCTGGTAGCCCTCCATCCTTGAGATACGCCCCGAGAAGCGGTAGTAAAGCTCGTACACGGACTTGACCGTCTCGTCCTTCGCCTCGGAGGTCAGAAGCCCCCGCCGCTCCGTCACGTCGCGCACGTACGAGCGCACCGCCGACGCGTCGGAAAAGCGCTCCGCAAGGATATCGCACGCGCCGTTCACGGCATCCTCCGCCGTGAGCACACCCTTTTCTTCCGATATATATGGCGCTGCCTCCTCGAGGAGCGTCCGCTCCGTCTTCTGCGCCCAGATAATGTCCGCGAGCCCGGAAAGTCCCTTCTCAGCCGCGATCGTCGCGCGGGTGGTCCTTTTCGGGCGGAACGGGCGGTAAATGTCGTCAAGCGCGACGCTTGTCTCGGCCGCCTCGATCGCCTGAAGGAGCGCCTCCGTCATCTTACCCTGTTCCGTAATGCTTGCGCGGATCTTCTCCTTCTTTTCCTCGAGGTTCCGGAGCGCCGCAAGCCTCGTGCCGAGCGCGCGCAGCTGCTCGTCGTTTAAGGACCCGGTCGCCTCCTTCCGGTACCGGGCGATGAACGGGATGGTGCTGCCCGAATCGATGAGGTCCACCGCCGCCTGCACCTGCCAGCCCTTTACTTCAAGTTCGTCCGCGATCTTTTTAATAATATCCAAATGATCTTCCTCCTTGTGATCCCGCCCGCTTTAAAAACCGCGCGCGGGCTGCCAGATGGCATCCGTTTCCGGGAAGTCAGGAATGAAATCCCCAGGTAATCTATGCTACAATAGACAAAGAAGTTTATCAAGTAAAGGACTCAGAACCCCGGAGGATCACCTATGTCAGAGCAGATGTTTTCCAACAGCTCCATTCTCGCATGGCTTACCTATTACGCGGAGACCACGACCGTGGATCTCGGAAGGATCAAGATCCTTGACATCACGCGGAAAAACAAGAACCTCATCCCGACCGTAGAGTCGCACAGCGCTACGCTTGTCTTCACGGAGGCCGGCCATCCGGATATCTTTTACCGTATGTGGACCGCGGGCCTCGGCGAGTGCCAGGTCTGGTACAACGAGGGCAGCGACCCGTCCGGCCCCATCCTGAACAACAAGGTCCGCGATATGATCAACCGCGGCATCAACGCGTCCGCCGCCATGCTGATCATCAACCCCAACGCCCGCTCCACCTCGAAGATCGGCATGCGCAACATGAACTTCTCCCGCGGCTCCGTGCACTACGTCGGCAGCGAGATCCGCGCGGTCATGATGTCCAAGATGCATATCGACCAGGCGGACAATCTCTGCATCATCAGCGTGGAGTCCCTCGCGGTCGAGGCAGCCCTCCTGGCCCCCGAAGGCACCATCATCGCCGTCGAGTACAACGGGAACGACCGCCGCACCATGGAGGAGAACGCGCACGAGTTCGGCCTTCACAATATCGAGATCATAGACCACGTGGACGATGCCGCCCTTGCCGGGCTTCCCGTCCCGACCCTCACCATGCTCGTCGCCTCCGCCAGCATGGAGCAGGAGATCGAGTGCCTGCTCCGCGTGAACCCGCACATGGAATTCCTGATCTACACCCTGGACTTCCAGTGCGCGGCGTCCCTGCCGGCGCTCTTCGAGCACTACGGGATCGGCGATACCGAGGTGATCCAGATCGCGGTGAGCAAGCTGAACCACAAGCGGAACTTCGTCGCGGAGCCCGCGCCCTGGCTGATCACGGGCAAGGCCTGAGCCCCGGCCCCGGCTCCGGCCCTGTGCCCTGTCCGGCTCTGCGCCCGGCCCCGGCTCCGGCGCGTGCCCGCGCCGGTCCGTGTCCTTTTATGATTGACATCTGTCCGCGGGCTGTGTATACTGGCAATGTTATGTGCCGCCCGAGCGCGGCCATGCAGAAGGAAACGCGGCGGATGCAGCCATCCGCTGCCATAGTTACCCTCAAAGATACTGATGGAGACAGTAAGATCCGGCAGGCGCAAGCCTCCGCGGTCCAGAGAGCCGGCAGGCGGTGGAACGCCGGCATCGCGGGGCCGGGTCCGAAGATCCCTCCGGAGTTGCGGCCCGAAACGCGGACGCCGGGAGCCAGGCCGAGACCTGTCCCGCGGAAACGGATTAGACGCCGACGGTGTTCCCCGTTACAGGAAGCGTGTATGGATCCGGAAGGGTCCGGCGCGAAAGCTGCAGGATGAGGTCCCATGTCCTGCTCTTCTTTCCGTGCCGCGGCCGGCGGTGAGTACACAGAAAAGGGTGGTAGAACGCACTTGTCATCACAGGAAGCGTCCCTTTGCGGGGCGCTTTCTTTTTTTACAGGAGGTCTCCATGAAAAAGGAAATGATCGAGATCCGCTGGCACGGCCGCGGCGGCCAGGGCGCGAAGACGGCCTGTCTTCTGCTCGCCGATGCGGCGTTCGCGTCCGGCAAATACGTGCAGGGCTTCCCGGAATACGGCCCGGAGCGCATGGGCGCGCCGATCACCGCGTATAACCGGATCAGCGACGTCCCCTGCACCATCCACTCAAACATCTATAAACCGGACTTCGTCGCGGTCGTCGACGAATCCCTCCTCTCCTCGGTCCACGTGACGGACGGCCTTGATCCGGAGGGCGGCATCATCATTAATTCCCCGCGAAGCGCAGCCGAGCTCCGCCCGCTTCTCCGCGGGTACAGGGGAAACGTCTGGACCATCGACTGCCGGAGGATCTCCGAGCACTATCTCGGCGGCTACTTCCCGAACACGCCCATGCTGGCCGCGGTCGTCAAGGTCTCCGGCGTCCTGGATCCCGCGCGCTTCATCGCGGACATGGAGGCGTCCTTCCGGCATAAGTTCGCGACGAAGCCCCAGGTCATCGAGGGCAACATGAGCTGCCTGGTCCGCTCCATGAAGGAGGTCCGCGGCGGCGCGGAGCAGGAAGGCAGCGCGGAACAGGGCCCCGCCCCGTTCACGATCTTTGAAACGGAGGAAGACTTATGAGCATATCCGCCAAGAACATCAATGAGCATTCCACCTGGCAGGAGATGACCCCGGGCGGCGAGATCTACGAGGGAGGGACCGCGCGCCTCACAAAGACCGGCGAATGGCGTTCCGACGTCCCGGTCTGGGATCCTGTGAAATGCCGCCAGTGCCTTCTGTGCGCGCCGTTCTGCCCCGATTCCTCCATCCCCGTGGTGGAAGGGAAGCGGCTGGACTTTGACTTCGACCACTGCAAGGGCTGCGGCATCTGCTGGAACGTATGCCCGTTCCAGGCCATCGAAATGAAAAAGGAGGTGCGCGAATGAGTATCCGGGACCGTCTTGCCGGCAATGAGGCAATCGCCTATGCCATGCGGCAGATCAACCCCGACGTTTTCGCCGCCTTCCCGATCACCCCGTCCACCGAGATCCCGCAGTATTTCGCGCAGTACGTCGCCGACGGGAAGGTAGACACCGAGTACGTCACCGTCGAGAGCGAGCACTCATCCATGTCCACCTGCATCGGCGCGGCCGCTGCCGGCGCGCGCGCGGTCACGGCGACGAGCTCCGCGGGCCTCGCCTTCATGTACGAGGTCCTGTACGTGGCGGCATCCTCCCGCCTCCCCATCACGCTGGCCTGCGTGAACCGCACGCTGACCGGCCCCATCAACATCAACAACGACCACTCGGATTCCATGGGCGCCCGCGACACTGGCTGGATCCAGATCTACGCGGAGAATAACCAGGAGGCCTACGACAATTACCTGCAGGCCATGCGGATCTCCGAAACGCCGGACGTCCGCCTGCCCATCATGATCTGCCAGGACGGCTTCATCACCTCCCACGCAGTCGAAAACATCCTCCTCGAGGAGGATGACGCCGTAAAGGCCTTTGTCGGCGAGTGGGCTCCGGAGCACGCGCTGATCGGGCGGGACCATCCGCTCGCGGTCGGTCCCTACGACACCTGCCCCTACTGCATGGAGCACAAGGTCCAGCAGGCGGAGGCCATGAAGAACGCGAAGCGCGCGGTCCTGGAGGTCGCCGCGGACTTTGAAAGGACCTTCGGCAGGCACTACGGCTTCTTCGAGTCCTACCGCATGGAGGACGCGGAGGTGGCCTTGGTCCTGATCGGCTCCACCGCAGGAACCGCAAAGGCGTGTGTCGAAAAGCTCCGGGCGGAGGGCGTGAAGGCCGGCCTCATCAAGGTCCGCGTCTTCCGGCCGTTCCCCTTCGAGGAGATCGCTGAGGCGCTGTCCGGCGTGAAGGCGGTCGCCGTCATGGACAAGAGCGAGGGCTATTCCGGCGCCGGCGGGCCCCTGTTCGCCGAGGTCCGGAGCGCCTGCTACGACCTGAAGGACCGCCCGGAGATGATCGACGTGGTCTTCGGCCTTGCGGGAAGAGACTGCGCCGTCGGTGACATCGAACGCGTCTACCGCCATCTTTTAAAGATCGTAACGACCGGAGAGACCAGCCCGCGCTACATCCATATGGGTCAGCGCACTTCAGAGAAGGAGGTGCTGTGACATGGCATACAATCATAAGGTCGAGCTTTCCAAGCCGGAGCGCTTCGTCGGCGGGCACCGCCTCTGCGCAGGCTGCGGCGCCGGCATCACCTGCCGCGCCATGATGCGCGCGCTGGACCCGGGCGACAAAGCCGTGGTCACGAACGCCACCGGCTGCCTTGAGGTCTCCTCCTTCCTGTACCCCTATACCGCCTGGGAGGACAGCTACATCCACTCCGCCTTCGAGAACGCGTCCGCGACCTGCGGCGGCGTCGAGGCAGCCTACAACGTCCTGAAGCGGAAGGGGAAGATAAAGGAAAACTACAAGTTCCTGACCATCGGCGGGGACGGCGGGACCTACGACATCGGCTTCCAGTCCCTTTCCGGCGCCATGGAGCGCGGCCACGACATGGTCTACTTCTGCTACGACAACGAGGCGTACATGAACACCGGCATCCAGCGTTCCAGCTCCACGCCGCGCTTCGCGAGCGCGACTACCAGCCCCGCCGGCACCGTGTCGAACGGCAAGAAGCAGAACAAAAAGGACCTGACGGAGATCATGGCAGCCCACGCCATCCCCTACGTCGCGCAGACCACCTTCATCGGGAACTTCAAGGACTTCCACCAGAAGGCGCACCGCGCGATCTACACCCCGGGCCCCGCGTTCGTGAACGTAATGGCGCCGTGCCCGCGCGGCTGGCAGTACCCCGCCCATCTCCTGCCGGATATCTGCCGCATGGCGGTGGAGACCTGCGTCTGGCCGCTCTACGAGGTGATCGAGGGCAGGTACTACTTAAACTATGTCCCGAGGAAAAAGCTGCCGGTCGAGGAGTTCATGAAGCTCCAGGGCCGCTTCCGCCACTGCTTCAGCCGCGGGAACGAGTGGACCATCGAGGCCGCGCAGCGCTTCGTCGACGAAAAGTGGGAGAAGCTGCTCGCGAAAAGCGAATAAACCGCCCTGTTTATGTCTCCCGTACGCATGAATGATGCAAAACCCGGGTCATTTCGGCAAATTCTTTGTCGGTTTTGGGATGTTGATAAATTCAGGAGAATATTTTACACTTTTACTGTGTATGCGGCTGGTGCCCGTGGCACCGGCCGTATCCTTTACCCGCAGACGTTGGCCTTTATACGGAACGGAGATTTTATGGGCGGATTTTTTGCATCGGCACTGAAGGAAGACTGCGTTTTCGACCTCTTTTTCGGCACGGACTACCACTCCCACCTCGGCACGAGGCGCGCCGGCATGGCGGTCTACGGCAAGGACGGCTTTGACCGGGCCATCCACAACATCGAGAACAGTCCCTTCCGCACAAAATTTGAAAAGGACGTGCACAGCATGCACGGATATCTGGGGATCGGGTGTATTTCCGATTATGAGCCGCAGCCGCTCATCATCCGCTCCCACCACGGCACCTACGCGATCACCACGGTAGGGCGCATCAACAACATCAATTCCCTCGCGGAGCACATTCTGAAGAAGAGCGGGACCCAGTTCCAGGAAATGAGCGGGGGTTCCATCAACCCGACGGAGCTCGTCGCCGCGCTGATCAACGAGAGAGACAACTTCATAGACGGCATCCGCTACGCGCAGGAGGTGATCGACGGCTCCATGACGCTCCTGATCATGACGCCGCAGGGCATCTACCTCTCCCGCGACAAGCTCGGCAGGACACCGGTCGTCATCGGCCGGAAGGAGGAGGGCTTCTGCGCCTCCTTTGAGAGCTTCGCCTACCTGAACATCGGGTACAGCGATTTCCGCCAGCTCGGGCCCGGCGAAATCGCCGTCATGACGCCGGACGGGGTCACCACCCTCTCCGCTCCAGGGAAAAAGATGCGGATCTGCACCTTCCTCTGGATCTAGTACGGGTATCCCTCCTCAAGCTACGAGGGCATCTCGGTCGAGGCCATGCGCGTGCGCTGCGGCAGGCTGCTCGCGCGCCGCGACGGCATGACGAAGCGCGATATCGACAGCGTCGCCGGCGTTCCGGACTCCGGCATCGCGCACGCGATCGGCTACTCCAACGAGTCGGGCGTGCCGTTCGCGCGTCCCTTCATTAAATATACGCCGACCTGGCCGCGCTCCTTCATGCCGACCATACAGACGAAGCGCGACCTCATCGCGAAGATGAAGCTGATCCCGGTCCACGAGCTGATCGACGGCCAGCGGCTTCTCCTGATCGACGACAGCATCGTCCGCGGGACCCAGCTCCGCGAGACCACCGAGTTCCTGTACCGGAGCGGCGCGAAGGAGGTCCATGTGCGTCCCGCCTGCCCGCCGCTGCTTTTCGGCTGCAGATACGTGAACTTCTCGCGCTCCACCTCCGAGATGGAGCTGATCGCCCGCCGCGTGATCCGCGACGAAGAGGGCGAAAACGTGACGCGCGAGGTCCTCGAGGACTACGCGGACCCGAATTCCGACCGCTACAGAAGGATGCTTGATTCCATCTGCGCGCAGCTCGGCTTCACCTCCCTCGCATACAACCGCCTGGACGACATGGTCGCAGCCGTCGGGCTCCCGAAGGAGAATCTCTGCACCTACTGCTGGGACGGGGAGGGCTGACGCCTTTCCGGGTCCCTTCGCGGACAATGCCGGCACCGGACCTCGGTGCCGGAAATATTATCTGAAAAGGAGATGTTTCAAATGTCTGAAATGTTTTCTGCCGGAACCGCGGTATTCTTTACCGTACTTACCGAGGACGGCGAGCTCTCCGAGAAGGAGGGCGAGGTCCGGGCGGCCTTTGACGATGAGGGCACGGCCGGCCGCACCTACGAGATCCACGTGCACGCTGAGGGCCGCGTCTATACGGACGTCCCCGAGGCCGCCGTCCGCGAGCTCACCGCCGCGAGCGGCGTGGAGGACGGCGAGTACGGCTTTTCCGCAGCCGACGTCGAACGGGATTTCATGCGCACGGTAGAGTCGCTCTGGTACGGGATGGACCCGCGCGGGGACGAGCATGACCGCCTTGACGCCGAGGAGGAGGCGATCCTTCTCCGCGCCCTGAACGAGGACGCGTCGGGCTTCGCCATCGACACGGACGACCCGCCGGAAGAGGAGGACTGAACCTATGGAGATCCGCCACGCCGAATGGTCAGACCTGGACAGGATCCTGGAGATCTACGCCGCAGCGCGCGCCTTCATGGCTGCGCACGGCAACCCCACGCAGTGGGGCACGACCTTTCCCCCGCGCGAATATGTCGAGGACGATATCCGTTCCCGCAGGAACTATGTCTGCGAGGAAAACGGCAGGGTCTGCGCGGTCTTTTTCTACAAGGTCCACGAAACGGACGATGATCCCGATTACCCGGGGATCTTCGACGGCAGCTGGACCGCCCCGAGGCCGTACGGCGTGGTGCACCGCATCGCGTCCGACGGGTCGGTAAAGGGCGCCGGCGCCTTCTGCATCGAGACCGCGTACTCGTGGCACCGGAACCTGCGGATCGACACGCACCCGGACAACGTCGTCATGCAGAACCTGCTTGCAAAGCTCGGGTTCACGAAGTGCGGAAAGATCATCTACGGCGGCGACGGCACGCTGCGCTACGCGTATCAGAAGACAGAAGGAGATCAGAAAACCGGATGAAGATCGCAGTTACATATGACAACGGAGAAGTCTTCCAGCATTTCGGGAGGACGGAGCAGTTCAAGGTTTACGAAACAGAAAACGGCCAGGTGGTCTCAAGCCGGATCATCGGGAATGACGGCCTGGGCCACGGAGCCCTCGCGGGGCTTCTTGAGGACCAGGCGGTGGATGTCCTGATCTGCGGCGGGCTCGGCGACGGCGCTATGAGCGCCCTCACCTCCGCCGGCATCCAGGTCGTGGCAGGCGCGTCCGGA
>CACXDR010000127.1 GCA_902766415.1 uncultured Lachnospiraceae bacterium | reverse complement strand
CTGTCCGGAAGGGAGGTTTCTTCCTTCCGGCGTTTATCGTCTGACAGGAAAACCTTTTGCAGTTTCTCAGAAAATGCCCGCAGCCGGGAATTCTCCTTTTCCCCTTCTGCGCACAATGCCTCCAGTTTGCCGCGCAGCCGCTGTTTTACCGTTTTTCGTCTTATGCAGGCTGCTTTTCGCCTGCGTGAGTGCTGCCGCACCTTTGCCGCCCGGGAAAAAGGCTGGCCGACGGTCACGATCCCGGCGACCGCTCCAAAGGAAAGGAGAAAAGAAGCGCTGTAGAGATAAGCGGGGGATTCCACCAGGATCAGGATCGCCATCACGGCGAGAGCAGTCGGAAGGTCATAGATCCGCCCCAGCAGCCTGGCTCCAACCGCGATCACAAACATCCCCACCGCCCGGAGCGTCGAGATCCCGGAGCCGGTCATTATCCCGTAGACAAGCATGATGGGAAGGGAAATCAGGCCGGCGCAGGCAATACCGGCGCCAAGCCGTTTCAGGAGGGAATACAGACCGATCCCCAGAATACTGATATGCAGGCCCGAGATCGCCAGGATATGGATGATGCCCGAGAGCTGGAACCGCAGTTTGATCTCCTCATCGAGTCCGCTCTTGTCTCCCAGAACGATGGCATCAAAGATCGGGGCGGAATCTCCCGTACAGGCATGGAAGATCGCGGAAAAATGGCTTCGCAAAGCCGCAAGTGTCTGTTTGAAATTGGAATAAGAATGGGATTGTTTCAGCAGATCTGCTTTTTTGAGTGCGTAATAGATATGATCGCAGGCGTAATACTGCCGGCTGTCAAACTCGCCGGGATTTGTCGGCGCGGGGATCCGCTCCAGGCGGCCGGATAAAAGCACATAGCTTCCTGCCGCAATCCCGGTGTATTCGTTGAGGTAAACCTTCAGGTTCCGAAGGGGAAGCTCCTTTCCGTCCCGCATCAGAAACGCGTTTTTCAGGACCAGCGAGCCTCCGTATTCTGTTTCCCGGACTCCCTCCGCCTCCCCGTAAACCTCCGCCTTCGGGTTCTTTTCGATCTCCTCCTGCAAAGCCTTTGGCAATGGATTTCCCCGGACAATGGGGAGTCCGAGCCCGTCCAGAAGCGCCAGGGCTGCCATAAACAGGACGCAGACCATACATAATGGCCTTTTATTCAAATCATAAACCTCCTTTGTGTCGGGCAGGCATCGGCACCGTTACACATCCGGCCCAAGCCCGCCCCGTATCCTTCTGCCCATCTCTTTGTAAAATTTTCCGGCATTCCTTACCTGCTCTTCCAGATCCAGATCCCCGAACAGGTCCTGCCCCAGCTGCGTATTTTTCACCCTCGCGGCGCCATCCTGCAGGAAATGGGCAAGCCGGGCAGACAGACGCCCGAGCTCCCGAAGGATGTCCTCCTCCCCGGCCCCGGTCCCGATGTCAGGTACAAGGCCTTCCCCCGCAAGCTCCTGGTAAACCGCCCGCAGCATCGGAAGATCCCCTTTCCGATAGGCTTCCATGGTCTTCAGGAGCAGCTCCCGCTTTCTCTCATCCAGGGCAGGATTTGCGTCCGGATGAAGCGTTTTCATGATCTCATGATACCGCCTTTTCCATTCCCCGTTTACCTTTGCCATTTCGCATCCCTCAGCCCTGCTCTCCCATGATCTTGCTGTTCCATTTAAAGTACCGATACAAAGAAAGCGAATCGTCCATCATCCTCTCCTCGTTTCCGTCTATGGAGATCCTGACCTGATCGATTTCTCCGGAGGACGCAAGGGAATTGACGACAGAGTAAACCGCCGTCCTGGCAGGAACATCCATCTGATAGTCCACAAAAGCCTCTCCCAGATCCACATAGCAGACCCGGTCGCACACCCGGATCTCATTGACAGTGGTATTTCCCGAGATCGTGGGATAATGCCCGACTTCCATCGGTCCCTTGGCAAGCTGCTCCAGGATCACCCTTTCCTTTCGAAGGTTCCGGCGATAATAGACCCTTCTCGCCTCCTCCACAAGGTTTTTCCCGTCCTTCGTGGCAAAATAGAGGATGAGGCTTTCGCAGCGGTAGGATTCGGGAGATTCGTCGGTGAAGTCCGTAAAATCCGACCAGTCCATGACGCCCACCGGATCACCGTATCTGTCAAGAAGCGGATTCTGGCGGATGCGGAAGCTCACGCCGCTGATGCTTGGCACCTGCAGGAACGTACGCACCACTCCGGCCCGGATCAGGATCTCACGGCCGGGGGACAGGGCCTGATAGGTATCTGAAAATTCCAGATCCAGAATCCCCTCCGATATCGTATAGGCATTGATCAGGACTTCCCCGGGAAGCAGCCCCCTCCCGTTTCCTTCCATTACCTTTTCATTCAGTTTTG
>CACXDR010000126.1 GCA_902766415.1 uncultured Lachnospiraceae bacterium | reverse complement strand
GCAGCACTCTGCGATGCCCTTCTCGACTGCCGGGAAGTAGTTCTTCGGGACAGCGCCGCCGAAGACCTGCTCCTCGAAGACATACGGGGTCTCCATATCGCCGGACGGCTCGAAGTACATCTTGACGTCTCCGAACTGTCCGTGTCCGCCGGACTGCTTCTTGTAGCGGCCGGGAGCCTCGACCTTCTTGCGGAGGGTCTCGCGGAACGCGAACTTCGGCTTGTCGAGCTCGATCTCGACCTTGTAGCGGTTCAGGAGCTTGGACTTCACGATCTCAAGCTGCTGGTCGCCGATGCCGTAGAGCAGGGACTGGCGGTTCTCCGCGTCCACGACGGTGCGGATGGTGCGGTCCTCTTCCATGATCTTCGCAAGGCCGGAAGCGATCTTGTCCTCCTCGCCCTTGGTCTTCGCGCTGTATGCCTTGTAGGTGTACGGCGTGGAGATGTCCGGCTTGTGGTACATGATCGGGGCGGTCTTCATGGCGATGGTGTCGCCGGTCTGGGTCACGTTCAGCTTAGCCATGGCGCCGATATCACCCGCCTTAAGCTCCGGGACCTCGATGGCTTCCTTGCCGCGCATGACATAGATCTTGCCGGACTTTTCCTCGGTCTCCTTGTTGACGTTGTAGATGGTGGTATCCGGCTTCAGCGTGCCGGTGCAGACCTTGATCAGGGAATACTTTCCGATGAACGGGTCGACGATGGTCTTGAAGACCTTCGCGGAAAGGTTGACCTCGGTGTTGTAGTTCGCGACGACGCGCTCGCCGGTGTTGACGTCGACGCCCTCGTCATGCTTCGCCTGGTCCGGAGACGGCAGATAGCGGACGATCGCGTTCATCAGGGCGCCGGAGCCCTGCGCGTAGATGCCTGCGCCCATCATGACCGGGACCATATCGCCGGTCTTGACCTGCTCCTTCAGAGCCTCGGCGATCTCCTCCTCGGTGAAGGTCTCACCGGAGAAGTAACGCTCCATGTACTCCTCGCTGTACTCAGCGACGGACTCAAGCAGCGCCTCGCGGGCGATCTTCAGGTTGTGCTCCGCGTAATCCGGGATATCGATGTCCTCGTACTTGGAGCTGCCCGGGATGAACTTGCGGCCCTTCATCTTTACGACGTTGACGAAGCCGACGAACTTCTCGTTCTCGCGGATCGGCAGGTGCAGCGGTGCGACCTTCTTGCCGAAACGGGTCTCGAGCTTCAGGAGGAGCTCACGGTAGCTGGCCTTGTCATCGTCCATATTGGTGACGAAGATGATGCGCGGAAGGTGGAGCTTCTCGCAGAGGTCCCATGCCTTGATGGTGCCCGGCTCGATGCCTGCCTTGCAGTTCACGACGATGATCGCCGCGTCCGCAGCGTGCACGCCCTCCTCGACCTCGCCGACGAAGTCGAAGTATCCGGGAGTGTCGATCAGGTTGATCTTGATCGGTCCGTTCTCTTTATCCGTATATTCGATCGGGATGATGGAAGTGCTGATCGAGAATCCGCGCTTCTGCTCTTCCTTGTCGAAATCACTGATGGTGTTGCCCGCAGTTACGGTACCCATCTTGGAAATGGCGCCGCTGACGTACGCCAGTGCCTCCGCTACCGTCGTCTTTCCTGCGCCGCCGTGGCCAAGAAGTACAACATTGCGGATCTGTGATGGTTCGTAAACTCTCATAATAGATGGTTCCTCCTGTCCTATAGTATGGATCAATGTTCAGGACAGCGGAAATCCGTCCTGAATAGCCATAGAATATTCTACTAAAAGGATGCAAATATTACAACCGATTGAGTTAAAAATATACAAACACAATTTTGGACCCTTAAGGAGGCCGCATGGCGCGCCGAAGCATTGACACGCCTGTCTTTCATTCTATAAAATGACGTAAAACACGGTATTCCTGCCAGGAAGGAGAATTATCATGGCTTCCAAATACGGTTTTATCGGCCTCGGACTGATCGGCGGCTCCATCGCGAAGGGACTTAAGGCTGCCGAGCCGGACTGCGAGATCATGGCATATATGCGCACCAGGACGCACCTCGAGGAGGCGCGCGCGGAGGGCGTCGTTGACCGCGTCCTTTCCGGCGTGGGCGCCGATTATTCGGAATGCGACGTCATTTTCCTCTGCACGCCGGTCGAATTCAACGAGATGTACCTCTCCGCGCTGAAGCCGCTTCTTAAGGAAGGCGCGTTCATCACCGACGTAGGCAGCACCAAGTCCTCCATCCTGCGCGCCGTCAGCGCGCTCGGCATGGAAAACGTCTTTGTCGGCGGCCATCCCATGGCAGGCTCGGAGAAGACCGGCTACGAGCACTCCGACCCGCTGCTCCTCGAAAATATCTTCTACATGCTCTGCCCCGCCCCGAAGACGCCGCTCGCCTACACGCAGCGGATGGTGGAGCTCGTGACGGAGCTGAAGGCAAACCCTTACGTGATCGATGCGGACGAGCATGACAAGGCCGTCGCGACCATCAGCCACCTGCCCCACCTCGTGGCGGCGGCGCTGGTCAACCTGGTCCACGACACGGACAGCCCGGAGCACACCATGAAGCGGCTCGCTGCCGGGGGCTTCAAGGACATCACCCGCATCGCAAGCTCCTCCCCTGTCATGTGGCAGCAGATCTTCAGCTCGAACCGGGAGGCGGTGCTCAATGTGCTGAGGAAGTACATCACCGCCCTGGAAAAGATCGAGACGGACCTTGTCAACGACAACATGGCGGCGATCCACGACCTCTTCGTGGATTCGGGCGCGTACAGGAAGACCTTCGCGGACGCGCACGGACTCATGAACGCGCAGTACTCGTTCTCCGTTCACGTTGAGGACAAGCCGGGCGCGATCTCCGTGATCTCCGCCATCCTTGCCGCGGGAGGCGTGAATATCAAGAACATCGGCATCAACCACAACCGGGAATCCGGGGACGGTGCACTGCGCATCGAGTTCTACAGCGCCGAGAGCTGCGCGAAGGCACAGTATCTGGTCGGGCAGTACGGCTACCATATCGAGGAACGCTGAGTCCCTGCTCCGCTTCCGGCGCAGGCTTTCCCGCCGTTCCGCAGAAAGCCCTTCCGGCAGGAGGTTTCAATGAAGACCGTTTTTACACCGCTCCGCGGCACCCTTACTGTCCCGGGCGACAAATCCATATCCCACCGCGCGGTCATGCTCGGGTCGCTCGCAAAGGGCACTACGTGCATCGCGGGCTTCCTTCCGGGCGCGGACTGCCTTTCCACGATCCGCTGCTTCCGGTCCATGGGGACCGCGATCACGCTGGACGGGGACCTTGTCACGGTATCCGGCCGCGGTCTCCGGGGGCTTTCCGCCCCGGACGGCGTCCTTGACTGCGGGAACAGCGGGACTACCATGCGGATCATGGCCGGGATCCTTGCCGGGCAGGCGTTCAGCTCCGTCCTTGACGGGGACGCTTCCGTCCGGAGGCGCCCCATGGAGCGCGTCATGAAGCCGCTCCGCCTTATGGGGGCAGACATAAGGAGCCTTCCCGGGAACGGCTGCGCGCCGCTTTCTGTCAGCGGCAGTCCGCTTAAGGGGATCCGTTACGACTCTCCCGTCGCGAGCGCCCAGGTGAAGTCCGCGGTCCTCATGGCGGGACTTTACGCGGAGGGGCAGACCACCGTCACGGAGCCAGCGCTCTCCCGCGACCATACGGAACGGATGCTCCGGGAATTCGGGGCGGACGTCCGTACCGGGCTTTTCTCCGGCGGGCGCCCTTCCGTCACCGTCCGGCGCGCGGAGGAGCTCATGCCTGCCATGGTCAATGTGCCCGGGGACGTCTCCTCGGCTGCTTACTTCCTTGCCGGAGCGCTCATGGTCCCGGGCAGCGATCTTACGCTCCTGAACGTCGGGATGAACCCGACCCGGACCGGGATCCTCGACGTGGTGCGCGCCATGGGCGGCTCCGTGGAGATCCTCTCGGAGCGTC
>CACXDR010000125.1 GCA_902766415.1 uncultured Lachnospiraceae bacterium | reverse complement strand
GTCGCCGGGCTTACGAAGGACGGATGGCTGGAGGTCACCGTGCAGGACGGCAACGGAGAGCCGATCTTCGCAGTCTTTAAACCCGACTACGGCACCTACACGCTGGACGTCATCCAGTCGCGCTGGGACCTGCTCCCCGCAGGCGAGAGCTTCACGGGCTACAGGAAGCTCCAGTGAACAGGCTGCAGGGAGCTCAGCTCAGGTGACCGGGCTGCAGGAAGCTTCGGCAGCTACCCCTCCGGCAGCCTCCTTCCTGTAGTACGCGAACATGTACTGCTGGTACACCCCGTTGTAGGGGCGGTACTTCTCTTCCGGATACCCGCCGGGGTATTCCGCTTCGAGGATGCGGCGGATCCACACGTCCTTCGGAAACGCGTCCATGTGATGGAGCCCGAAGAGCGCCGTGCAGGACGCGACCTTGATGCCCACGCCGTACAGGCCGGTCAGGGCGCCCCGCGCCTCCTCCTCTCCCATGCGGCAAAGCGCGGCAAGGTCCAGGCTTCCGTTCAGGACCGCCTCCGCCGCTCCGCGCACGTACGCGCACCGGTAGCCTAAGCTGCAGCGCTTCAGCTCATCCCCGCTGAGCGCTGCTACCGCCTCCGGTCCCGGGAACACCTGGTACGGCACGCCCTCCGCGTCCGTCCGCGTTTCCCCCGCCACAGCCGCAAGCAGCGCGACCGAGCGCCGGATCGCGGGTATGTTCTTATTCTGTGAAATGATAAAGGTGACGAGCGTCTCCCAGGGGTCCTGCCGGAGGATCCGGATCCCCTTCTCCTCTTCCGCCGCGCGGAAAAGGAAGGGATCCTCCTCCGGGTCGATCCGCGCGCGGATGGCCCGGTAGTCCTCCCCGAGGTCAAAGTAGTCCTTCCAGAAGGCGTCGTATTCCTGCTCCGCGCAGTCAAGCGCAAACCGGCCGCCGCCCTGCGCGCTGATGCGGAGGCACCGGCCGCCTGCCGGGATGCGGTACGCCTGCTCCCCGGTCTTCTCCCAGCGGAAGCACTGTCCGCTGTCCGCGATCCTGTCAAGATCAAGATCGTCCTCTGTATATATGAACATCGTCCTCTTGTCCCCGTCCCGGCCTGCCGGGACTTTTTTCTGTGTCTTCCCGCGTCTCGCGCAGGTCCCCTCACGCTTCACGCTTCGCGCAGGTCCCCTCACGCTTCACGCTTCGCGCAGGTCCTCTCACGCTTCATGCCTCACGCAGGGCTTCCCGCGCATTACGCCGGCAGCCTCACGCCTCGCTGAAAACAGCCGCCCCGAGGATCAGCACCGCGCCGGCAAGCCCCGCGGCAGTCAGCCTCTCCCCGAGGACCACTGCCGACAGGATCAGTGCCACGACCGGGTCGATATAGCTGAAGAGCGCGATCGTCTGCGCCCGGAGGCCGCCCATGCTTCCGAAATAAAGCGCGTAGGCGATCCCCGTGTGGACTATTCCGAGGATCAGCACGAGAGCCACGTCAGTCCCGGACAGCCGGATCGCAGAAAAGTCCTCCGTCAGGGCAAGGTACGGGATCAGGACCACGGCTGCGGAAAAAAGCTGGATGATGGTCCGCTCCCAGGGATCCGCGGGACCGCCCTTTTTGTTGACCATGATCACCGCCGCGTACAGCGCCGCGGCGCCGAGCCCGCAGAGAACGCCCCTGAGCTGCCCCGCTGCCGCCTGCCCGCCTGCCGCAGGCGCGCCCGGGAGTCCCGTCACGAGGACCATCCCCAGGACCGCGGCCGCCGCCAGAAGAAGCTTCCTCGCGGTCAGCCTTTCCTTCAGGTAGAACGGCGACACCAGGATCACGATGACCGGCTGCATATAGTAGCAGAGCGTAGCTACCGCCACCGAAGTGTAATTGTACGCCTCAAAAAGGAGGATCCAGTTCACGCCGATCATGGCCCCGGAGAGGACGAACCGGAAAAAGTCCGCGCGCGCCATCCCGTGGCGGATCCTCCCGCCCCTCATAAGGATGAACAGGCACAGGAACGCGGACCCGAGCAGGCCCCGGACGCAGGCAAGCACTCCCGAGGACAGGGGAATGGACCTGCGGAATATACCGATGGTCCCGTAGATCACCATCGCAGCCGTCAGCATGGCAAGCGACGTCCGGTCCGTCCCGTTCTTCGTTCTTCCGTTTTCCTGGGTCCTGTTCATCCTGATCCTCCTCCCGGGTCATGGTCCTTCCGGTCCCTTTCCCGTGTCCTGCTCCCACCTCAGACTATACTGAAAAAAGCCGCGCTTTCCAACAGGAATCGCGGGGTACAGATGCCGGGATCTTAGGAAAAATCGCAGAAAACCGGTCCGTCAGGGAGTTTTTCCGAAAAATCTTTGGCTGTTTTTCCGGTTTTTCGCGCTCCGGGCCCGTGATCTTTGGCTGTGATTCTGCCTTTCCCAGGTACACTCTGTCCATACGGACCGTAAAATGTCCCTCTTTAAGCGGGGAAAGCGCTGCAGTAAAACAGC
>CACXDR010000124.1 GCA_902766415.1 uncultured Lachnospiraceae bacterium | reverse complement strand
TTTTCTTCACGCAGGCGTCCCTTCCGGCGGCGCACTGTCATCTTGATTACTAGTATACCACCTAAAAACCGAAAGAAAAGACCCCAACTGAAAAAAGTTGGGGTTTTTTGTAAAGAAGTCGGAATCGTGCTGACCAAGGTACGAATCAGTCGGCCCAGCCGCAGACAGCCATGCCCATGGGGTACTCGCTCTCGATCTCGGCGATGCGGCGGAACTTCGTGACCAGCTCCGGGTCGTCGGAGAGGATGGCATCCACGCCGACCTCAAGCATGCGCTGGCAGTCGAAATCCGTGTTGACGACCCACGGCATGATATCCACGCCCTGGCTCTTGATGCGCTGGACGTTCTCGGCGGTGCACTGGGAGAAGTTCGGCATGTAGCACTGGCAGCCGGCATTCTTTACGTAGGTGCCGGCGTCGAGGATCCAGGAATGGCAGAGCATGCCGCACTTGATCTCCGGGGCGAGCTCCTTGACGCGCTTCACCGCGTAGTGGTTGCAGGAGGCGACGATGCAGTAGTCCTCGAGACCGAATTCCTTGATCATGTCGACGACCTTCTTCTCGATGCCCTGATACTCGAAGACCTCGCACTTCAGCTCGACGATGGTCTTTTTACCGAGCGGCTGGATGAACTCGAAGTACTCGCGGAGCGTCGGGATGAACTGCGTCTCGACCTTGCCCGCGAACGGGCCGGTAACATCAGCCCCCTTAAGCTGCTCCGCGGTGTAAAGGCGGACGTTGCCCTTCATGTTCAGGCACGTGCGGTCCAGCGTGATGTCGTGGATGATGACCGGGACACCGTCCCTCGAAAGCTGGACGTCGATGGAAATGCCGTTGCAGCCCGGGGTCCGGACGGCCTGCTCGAACGCAAGCATGGTATCTTCGGGATATTTAGCGGAATAACCTCTGTGAGCGAAATTCAGTACCATTTGATCATATCCTCCTTCTTGTGCCGCGCGGCATGGACCATGGGACGGCCGCCGCAGCGCCTGTTTATACCAATACTATACCACCGCGGAAGTGCCGCGATTCATCGAAATTTGCGCAAAGTTGGGGCGTATCTATGAATCGGGCATAGGATTTGCCGTGCGGATGTGGTATAAAGGAATTAAACATTCCGCCCGCAAGTGTGCAGTAAGCGGCGGAAAGAGGCAATCAGCGGCATATGGAGGCGGATATGTGGTATTTGGTTACGGATTCGAGCTGTGATCAGATGGAGTTCCCGGCTGACACGGGCGAGGTCTGTTATGAGCGCGTCCCCTTTACGCTCCAGATCGAAGGGCAGGAGTTCGTGGACGATGAGGAGATCGACGTCCCGGCCATGATGGACGCAATGAGCGCGGCGAAAACGCCGTGCCGTTCGGCGTGCCCTTCGCCGGCAGCCTGGCTTGAGCATTTCGGGAAGGACGGGAGGTTCCTGGCCTTCACGATCTCGAAGGAGCTTTCGGGCAGCTACAACAGCGCGTGTGCCGCGCGTACCATGGCTCTGGAGGAGACGCCGGGCAAGGAGATCGCCGTCATCAATTCGCTCGGCACGGGTCCTTCGCTGATCCTGCAGGTCCGCCTTGCGATCCGGCTGATCCGCGAGGGGCTTGATTTCGATACAGTCGCGGAGCGCGTGGCGCGTCTCGCGGAGGAGCACTGCCTGAGCTTCGCGCTCTGCTCCTTCGACAACCTGGTGAAGAACGGGCGCATGAACCGCTTTGCCGGCTTCGTCGCGCAGAAGCTCGGCTTCTGGGGGATCGGGGTCGCGACCCCCGAGGGGCGCATCCAGGTAAAGAAGAAGGCAAGGACCACAAAAAAAATGCTCGCCGCGCTCATCGATGAGATGCTGGAACGCGGCGGCAAAATAAGCGCGGTGGTGATCTCCCACTGCCTGAACCCGGAGGTCGCCGAGCAGCTGAAGGAGATGATCCTTGAGCGGTTCAAGGACGTTACGGTGGATATCTACCCGACGCGCGGGCTTGACAGCTTCTACGCGGAGCGCGGCGGGCTGATCGTGGGCTTCCTGTGAGGGTCAGCCCTTTGTGATCTCAAGAAGCGCCTGATACATCGCCTCGGAAACCGGTACCGGTACGCCGAGGCGTTTTCCTTCGCGGACGATATAGCCGCTGAAGGTCTCGAGCTCTGACGGGCGGCCGGCTTCGACGTCCCGCTGGAGCGAGCTCGTGTCCGTGTCCGCAAGCTTGTTGTAGAAGGAATAAATGTTCCGTTCGACGTCCTCGTCCCCGACGCGGACGCCTTTTCTGACTGCGACGGCCGTGCATTCGCGGAGGAGCTCCTCGTACTCTTTGCTTTTCACCGGGTCCGCGCGGAGCCCGCCGATCGGGCAGGTATAGCGCGCGGTCGCGACGTTGTACGCGCAGTTCAGGATGTACTTCCTCCAGACGTCCGCCTCGATGTCGGAGGAGATCTTCACGTCGATCCCCGCGGCGGCAAGGACATCGGCCGCGAGGGCGGTCTTTTCCTTCTGCGTTTCGTCCGCGTCCTTGATGCCGATCCTCAGGGAGGCGAATTTCCCCTGCTGCGTGATGGAGTAGTCCGGGTTCGCGAACGCCACGATGTAGATGATGGCGGAGACCACCGTGCCCGTCCCGAGGAGGGCGGCGGTGCGTTCTGCCGGGTCCACGCCGTTCATGACCGGGACGATGACCGTACCGGGCGTGACGGCTCCCTTAAGCTCTTCGCAGGCGGCCTCGAGGGAATAGTTTTTCACGCACAGGAAGATGACGTCCTGCGGCGGCAGCTCCGCCGTGCTCCCGTACACGTGCTCCGGGACGGCGCGGATCTCCCCGTTATAGTCGCTGTGGAGGACGATGCCGTTTTCCCGGATGGCGGTCCCGCGCGCGCCCCGGGCGGAAATGCTGACGTGCGGGAGCGCGTTCGCAAGCATGCCTGCGAGATATCCTCCGACGCCGCCGACACCGACGACGGCGACCTTTAAGCTCTTCACATTTTTTTCCTGCATGATACTGGTCCTTTCGTGATACGGGTAAAGCGGACATTCGCGGTCCGCTTCGCTCCCTGCCCATGAAGCACTGCCGCTTTCAGCGGCTTTTTTTATTCTTTATTTTCGCCTGGCGGGACGACTGCAAAACGGAGCTTCGTCGAGCGCGCCCGGGGATTCCGGCGGCATTCCTCCGGGGTGGGGCGGGTGACGTCCTCCGAGATCTCCGCGTAGGCGCCCGAGCGGAGCCCCTCGCGGAAGGCCTTCTTCACGAGACGGTCCTCGCCCGAGTGGAAGGTGAGGATGGCGATCCGCCCGCCGGGGTTCATGGCGGCCGGCAGCTTTTCAAGAAATTCGTAGAGCGCCTCGAATTCCTGGTTCACGTCGATCCTGAGCGCCTGGAATACGCGGGCGCAGGTCTTTTTCACTTCTTCCTTCCGTTCGGCCGCGTCGCGGCTTCCGTACCGCGCGATCACCTGGGTGACCAGCGCGCGCATCTCCCCGGTGGTCTTCGGGAGGGCGCCCTTTCTTTTCGCGGAGGCGATGGCGGAGGCAAGCTCCTCCGCAAGCGGTTCGTCCGAGTTTTCGGCGAGCATCCCGGCGGTCTCCTCTTCGGAAAGGGACGCCAGCCGCTCCGCCGCGCTTTCGCCCTTCGTCGGGTCCATGCGGAGGTCCAGGGGGCCGTCCGCCTTCCAGGAGAAGCCGCGGGACGGGTCGTCGATCTGCATGGAGGAGACGCCGAGGTCCGCGAGAAGGAAGTCGAACCTGCCCGCGGTCTCAACGAGGCGGTCGATGTCCCTGAAGTTCATGCGGCAGACCGTGAAGCAGTCCTCACCGTAGCCGGCGGCGCGGATGCGCGCCTCTGTTTTCACCGACTCGATCGGGTCAACGTCCGTGGACCAGAGGTGCCCGGTGTGGCCGAGCGCCTTCAGGAACTCGAGCGTGTGCCCGCCGTACCCGAGCGTCGCGTCCATGCCGTGCTCGCCCGGCGCGATCTTCAGGACCGAGAGGATCTCCGGCACCATGATCGGGATGTGCGTGCCGGCGGGCGTCGAGCCCTTGCCGATCACGTGCTCCGCGATGTCCGCGTATTTTTCGGGGTCGCGCTCCTTGTATTTCTCCTCGAACCTCCGGGGGTATTTCCCGGAATAGTGCGCGCGCCGTGTCATGACTGTACCTTGTTGAGATAACGGTCCCAACGGAGGTAGGAGTCGGTGAAGGACACGGTGAGCTCGTAGGATTCCGTGGGGGCGGTGTCGAATTCCACCTCCGGCGGGATCTCGAAGCGGAGGACGGCAGTCCTCCGGACACCGCCGGCATCGTCCCCGGCCTGGCCGCCGGCATTATCCCCTGCCGTATTTCCGGCATCACCCCCTGCCGCGCCGCCGGCGGGAAGCTCCTTCACGGAGAAGAGGTAGGCGCCCGTAAGGCGCACCGCGACGGAGGAAAAGGCATCCGCGGGGACCGTTTCGTCCGGGACCTCCTGCTCCAGGACGCCGTCCGCGTTGTACATGCGCCAGCCCTCCTTCACGAGGGAAAGGACCGAGGGCTTCTTAAGATCCAGCTCCGAGGTGTCCGCGTAGCTCTCCGTATAGTTCTTGTTCTGCGAGTTGTCCGGTTTCACGCGGACCGCCTCGAGGGAAAAGCGGACCTGCCCGCCGGTGAGATACGCTTTTACAACGACGCAGTCCTCAAAGGAAAATTTCTGAAGCTCATTGACGGAACAGAATGACATCAGGTACTCCTTTCACATATGCTGTCACGATCAGGTCCACGACGAGATCGTAGGAATCAACGCCCTCCTCCAGCCCCTCAGCCTTCAGGAACGTATCGTTCAGATCCGACGTGGTCTCCGAGACCGTCCCGCGGTACGCGTCCCAGAAGCGCGAGTTCGCCTCGATGTCCGCGTTCACACGCGGGTCCATGGACGACGCGATCTCATACCAGGTATCATAATCCCTTACATACAGCTCGTTGCCGCAGTAGATCCAGCCGATCAGCGCGCCGCTGTAGTGCATGTCCGGATCCCCGGAGCGCATGCAGGCGAGCCACCCGATGAAGTTCGCTTCCTTTTCGGAGGTGATCCCGCGGAGGTGGGACAGCTCGTGGCACATGGTGAACGGGACGTTATACTGCACCATATCGCGGTTGTAGTTCGCCTCGACGGTGAACATGGAATAGACGCCCGTGAAATCCGAATAGTCCAGAAGGATGGAGGCAAGCACGCCCTTCGGAGGGGGATACCAGCCTGACAGGGCGGGGTACGTTTTCCCGAGCGCCTGCATGGAGCCGCGCACACGGTCACGAAGCGCGGGCGATACCGTCATGAGGCCCTGTTCGTCGCGCGTGACCTCCCCGGCCCAGGCGCCGGCTTCCGCGGCGAGCGCCCGGCAGGCGGCGGTGAGTTCCTCCGTCGTGTAGGCGTCGCGCTCGAGCCCGTATTTTACGGCGAAGGGGGTCTGTTTGAAATAGACGTCCTCGTTGATCACGAAGAGGAAGATGATCACGGACAGGACCAGGGAAAAGCGCTTCAGGAAAAGGACCGGCGAAAGCTTCCTGCGGACCAGCTGCGCGAGCTCAAAAAGAAGCGCGGCCGGGATGAGGAACAAAAGAAGCTCCGCGAGAGAAAAGGGCAGGAGCCCGGAGATCCTTCCGAGCGTTCCGACGAGCACGGGGTTCATGACGGCAGCGTACCTGTCCGCAAAGCCCGGGACGCGGAGCCCCGCGAAGTGCAGGGCGAGCGCGGCCGCGTCAAGAAGCAGGGTCAGTATCATCATCCGGTGTTCAGCCTTTTCCTTCTTCCTTCATGATCTCTTCCACGAGCCTGACCGCCTCGTAGACCATGTCGTCGCAGTGGGGCTTTCTCGGGCGGCCGGCCTCCTTGTTTTTGCGGAGGAGGTCCGCGCAGTCGAGCGTTCCGTCATGGTTTGCCTTCATGCGGCCAAGGAAGCGGGTGCAGATCTCCTTGCTGCCCAGGCCCATCGAGCCAAGCGCCATGAGCGCGCCGGTACATGCGCCGCAGGTCTTTGCCATGTTCATGCCGCCGCCGAAGCCTGCGGAGACACCGAAGGCCTGTTCCTCCGTGAGGCCGCACTCCTCCGCGAACGGGATGAGGACGGACTGCGCGCAGTTAAAGTGGATGTCTGTAGACGCGCGGAGCTTTTCCGCATGTGCAAGATGGTCTTTCATGAGTTTCCTCCTTTTATATATGTACATCACGTGTTTTATAAGTACTTCACATGGGGCGCACCGCGCGCAGGACGCGCGGCAGAAATTTGTCAGTATACACCAGTATACATCATCCGCCGCCATTTTGCGATTTCTGAATATTTTCAGTTAAATTTAGGCGTTGTACTGTATAATCTATACATATTATGGCATTTTATACCCTTTCCCCGGAGGAAACAGATCCATGGTCAAACGAATCATTGCAGGCGTCGTCATCGCGGGCGCGCTCTGCGCCGTCCTGATCCCGCGCTTTACCAGAAAACCGCAGTTTGCGCAGGCGGTCTCGCTCCCTGTCGTGGAGGTCGAGAACCCCGCGACCGGCGACATCCGCCTGACGACCGCCGTCATCGGCACGGTCGAGCCGTCGGACGTCGTGTACATCTACCCGAAGGCCGGCGGCGACGTCACGGCCGTCAACGTCAAGGCAGGAGAGGTCGTCAAGGCGGGCGACGTCATCTGCACCATTGACACGAAGCAGGTCACGAACGCGAAGAATTCGCTTGATTCCGCGACCGTTTCCCGCCGGCAGGCAAATGAGGAGCTCCAGCGCCAGAAGGTGCTTTACGACGGCGGCGGGCTTTCCGAGCAGGCCTACGCCCAGTACAAAAACCAGGCGGAAAATGCCGAGATCCAGTACCGGCAGGCGAAGTACAACTACGAGACCCAGCTCAGCTACTCGGAGATCACGGCCCCGATCGAGGGGCTGGTCGAGATCTGCGACGTGGAGGTGTTCGACACCGTCTCCCCGCAGAACAGGATCTGCGTCCTTTCCGGCCGCGGCAGCCGCGTGATCAGCTTCAACGTCACCGAGCGCATCTCGGGCTACATCACCGAGGGCGATTCCATAGAGATCGAGAAGGACGGGAAGACCTACACCGCGTCCGTCTTTGAGGTGAGCACCATGGCGGACGAGTCCACGGGGCTTTTCAAGGTAAAGGCAGGCGCGGAAACGTCCGCGGTCCTTCCGACCGGTTCCCGCGTCAAGCTGACCATCACATCCGGGAAGGCCGACAACGTGCTTACCATCCCGGTCGATGCCGTCTATTACGAGGATTCCGAGCCGTACGTGTACACCTACGCCGACGGGAAGCTCCGCCGCACCG
>CACXDR010000123.1 GCA_902766415.1 uncultured Lachnospiraceae bacterium | reverse complement strand
ATAAAAGGACGCTTTTCCGTGAACCCACGAAAAAGCGTCCTTCTGTTTTCAGTGCCTTGCCGTGCTTACTTTCTTCCCTTCAGGAACTCCGGAATGCTGATCTGCACGTCGCGGTTCTTCTGCGGGGTAAAGGTATACTGCGGCTTCTCCTGCGGTGCTGCCTGCGCCGGTGCCGGTGCCGCTGCAGCCGGTGCCTCCGGTGCCGGAGCCTCCTGCTTCTTCTCGGCCGGTGCCGGTGCCGGAGCTGCCTCGCGGGCCGGGGCCTCACGCTTCGGAGCCTGCTGCGGTGCCGCCTGCTTCGGAGCCTTCCTGCCGAAGCCGGACATGACCTTGTCAACGGAGGTCACGCCGGTGCTGCTCTCGTCAAGCCCGGTAGCGATGACCGTGATGGAAGCCTCGTCCTGCGCGTTCTCGTCGTACATGGCGCCGAAGATGATGTTCGCGTCCTCGCCTGCCAGCTCCTGTACGTAGCTCGCGGCCTCGTTCGCCTCGATCAGGCTGATATCGCCGGAAATGTTGATGATGATGTTGGTCGCGCCGTTGATCGTGGTCTCAAGCAGCGGGGAAGCGACTGCCTGCTTGACTGCCTCGATCGCCTTGTCGTCGCCGTGCGCGCGGCCGATACCGATATGCGCGACGCCCTTGTCCGTCATGACCGTCTGGACGTCCGCGAAGTCGAGGTTGATCAGGCCCGGTACGTTGATCAGGTCGGTGATGCCCTCAACTGCCTGCTCGAGGACCTCGTCCGCCTTGCCGAACGCCTCGGTGATGGATGTGCGCCTGTCGACGATCTCAAGCAGCTTGTCGTTCGGGATCACGATCAGGGTGTCCACGGAAGCCTTCAGGTTCTCGATACCCGCGATCGCGTTGTTCATGCGCTGCCTGCCCTCGAACTTGAAGGGCTTCGTCACGACGCCGACGGTAAGGATGCCCATGTCCTTCGCGAGCTTCGCGATGACCGGGGCCGCGCCCGTACCTGTGCCGCCGCCCATGCCGCAGGTGACGAACACCATGTCCGCCGCCTTCAGCGCGCTGCTGATCTCCTCGGAGCTTTCCATAGCTGCCTGCTCGCCGACCTCCGGCTTCGCGCCGGCGCCGAGCCCCTTGGTGATCTTCTCTCCGATCTGCATGGCCGTCTGGGCCTTGCAGAACTGGAGCGCCTGCTTGTCCGTATTGATGCCGATGAACTCGACACCTTCGATATTGCCGTCGATCATGCGGTTCACTGCGTTGTTGCCGGCGCCGCCGACGCCTACAACTATGATCTTCGCGGCATTTTCATCTTCATTAAGTTTGATCTCCAACAAGGTTTTAGCCTCCTGACTCTTCTATAAATTCAATGGGAACCATATTTATCGCATCATACGTTATATAATACGCATTTTTCATTGAAAGTGCAAGGAATGTTTCCGGTGAAAGCCGGTAAAAGTGTGTGAAAATTCTGTAAATCCCGGTCACTGCTTCCGGAAGGAATACATCCGGTTCGGGACCGTGGGGTCATAGTCGCTCAGGTCCAGCGTCCCGCTCATGCCCTGGATCTCCGGCAGGATGTTGGCGAGCTCCGAAAGCTTCCCGTTCATCTCCTCCGCCCCGCCGAGCAGCACGCGGATGTCCCCGATGAGGAGCGTCGCGTTCAGGGCGCTGTCGTAGCGTATGGTGTCCGCGGGGATGCTGAAGGTGGAAAGCGTCTGCGTGAGGTTCAGGATCACCGCGAAGATCTTCCGGTTCTCGACCGGGAGGGGCTTGTAGAGGACGATGCTGCCGAACTTGAGCCCTGTGATCTCCGGGATCCCCGGGAGCCTCCGGTTCGCGCTCTCCACAATGATGCCGTCCTTGTCGAAGTACATCCTGGAGCTCATGTAGGACACGTACCCCACGATGCTCTTCTCATAGACGATCACCTCCGCGCGCACCGGGCTTACCAGCGAGATCCTGTAGTCCTGCACGAAGGGGATGCTCCGCTTCTTCCCGAGCAGCTCCCGGAAAAACACGTACGCCGTGTTCCGCGAGATCCGCGTGGGGAACACAAGGTCCTCGATCTGCTCCGCGGAGTACGTGCGGTTCCCGGTGACCTCGACCTCCGTGACCTGGAACGCGGCCCCCAGGATGCCGATAAAAAGAAGCAAAGAAACGAGGACCAGGATGATCTTCTTCTTCATCGTCCGGTCCTCCTCAGGCTTCCGCGCGGATGCTCCGCGAGACGGAAAGCACCAGCCCCATCTCGACCATCAGGAACAGCACGGATGTGCCGCCGTAGCTGATGAACGGAAGGGTGATGCCGGTATTCGGGATGACGTTCGTGACGACCGCGATGTTCAGGATGACCTGGATCGCGATGTGCGCCATCACGCCGATCACAAGGAACGCGCCGTAGCGGTCGGGCGCGGAGACCGCGATGATCACGAAACGGTAGATCAGGAACAGGAACACCAGGATCAGCGAGACCGCGCCGAAAAGGCCCAGCTCCTCGCAGATGATGGAAAAGATCATGTCGTTCTGCGCCTCGGGAACGAAGCCCAGCTTCTGGATGCTCTCGCCGAGCCCCTTGCCCATGAGCCCGCCGGAGCCGATCGCGTAGAGGCCCTGGAGCACCTGGAAGCCGCCGTCCTGCGGATAGGCCGCGGGGTCCTTCCAGACCAGGATGCGGCTCAGCTGGTACGGCTGCAGGAGCCCGATCTTCGCGAACGCGTTCGCGACCGGGAGCACGAACTGCAGCATGGCGACGCCGGCGACGACGCAGAGCACGTAGACCGCGCGCTTGTTTGTCGCCACGAAGGACATGACGAAGACCAGGCCGAAGACGATGATCCCGGAGCTCAGGTTGTTCTTCGCAACGATGGCCGCGATGGGCAGGTCCAGCGCGAAAAGCTTCGCGAGCCCCTTCCAGGTGTTGACCTTCTTCCCCATATTGGCGATGTAGACCGAGAGGAACAGGATCAGCGCGACCTTCGCGAACTCCGTCGGCTGGAAGGACAGCGGCCCGACGCCGAGCCAGCGCTTCTTTCCGTTCACCTCGCGCCCGAAGATGGAGACAGCGATCATAAGGACGTACGAAAGGAAATATGCCGGGACCGCGAACTTCATGACCCAGTGGTAGTCGATCCTGGAAAGGATGATCATCAGGACGAAGCCGGCGAGGGCGATAAAGCCCTGCCTCTTCAGGTAATACGCGGCGTCGTTGATCTTCGGGTTGATCTGGGCCATGTAGGAGCTTGAGGAGTAGATCATGAGGAGCCCGAACGCGGTGAGGAACACGACAGCAAAGACCAGGCTGTAGTCATAGTAATGCCTGATCTTCGGCTTCGCGTTCTTCCTGCCTGCCATGCGCTCACCTCCTCCGTATCAATGTGCCCTCAGGGCCGTATCCCGGGTCCTGCGGGGCAGCTGCCCCGGGACCGGTGTTATCCCGCGCGGCGTCCGCCGCATAACGTCACAGCTTTCTCACGCACTCCTTGAAGATGCGCCCGCGCTGCTCATAGTCCGTGAACATGCCCCAGCTCGCGCACGCCGGGGAAAGAAGGACGTAGTCCCCCGCGTTCGCGTAGGAAGCGCAGACCTGCACGGCCTCCTGCATGTCCTCCGCGAACATGATGTTCGTGAAGCCGTGGCGCTTCGCGCACTCGGAGATCGCGTCCCGCGTCTGCCCCATAAGGACGAGGTAGCGGACCTTGCCGTCGAACGCCTCGATCCACTCGTCGTAGGACGAGCCCTTGTCGTAGCCGCCGCCGATCAGGATGGTCGGGCCGGGCATGGCCTTGATCGCCTGGATGGCAGCGTCGGGGTTGGTCCCCTTCGAATCGTTGTAGTACTTCACGCCGTAGCGCTCGGTGACGAACTCGATGCGGTGCTCGACTGCCTCGAACTCCTTCAGCACCTTCCGGATGGTGTCCATCGGGACCTTCATGCAGACGGCGATCGCGACCGCGGTCATAACGTTCTCGAAGTTGTGGCGCCCTAAGAGCTTCAGCTCGTCCGTGCGGACCACAGGCGTCGCCTTGCCCTTCTCCTTCTTCATGATGACGCCGTCCTCGAGGTCGTAGCCGTCCTCAAGAAGCTGCGTGCTCGAGAAGAAGACCGGCGTGCTCTTCAGCTCCTCGCTCCCGCCGAACGCGCGGAGCGCCTTGTCGTCATAGTTCAGGACGACGAAGTCCTCCTTCGTCTGGTTCGCCGTGATGTCTTCCTTGATGCGGATGTAGTTCTCCATCGTGTGATGGCGGTTCATGTGGTCGGGGGTGATGTTGGTGATCGCCGCGACGTGCGGGCGGAACCGGATAATGGTCTCAAGCTGGAAGCTGGACGCCTCGAGGACCGTGACGGACTTTTCCGTGGTCTGGAGCGCCACCTCCGTGTACGGGAGGCCGATGTTGCCGACGGTGAACGCTTCGCCGAAGTGCTCCTTCATGATGGCGCCGGTCAGCGCGGTCGTCGTGGTCTTGCCGTTCGTCCCGGTGATCGCGACGAGCTCGCCGCGCGCCACCTGGAAGCCGAGCTCGATCTCGCTCCAGAGCTGGATCTTGCTGTCCGTCAGCATGCGCACGAACGGGGTCTCGAGATCGATCCCCGGGCTCATGACGCAGATCTGCACGCCGGAGATATCCGACCGCTCGAGCTCGCCGAGCTTTACGGTGATCTTCGCCCCGTCCCCGAATTTCTTCTTCAGCGCGTCCGCGTCGAGCTTCGCGTTGCTGTCATATAAAAGCACCTGTCCTCCGGTCTCAAGGATCAGCCTGGCTGCGGAAAGCCCGCTCTTGCCGGCACCGGCGACCATAATTCTTTCGTTCATGATATCCTCCCTGTCCTGGAAAATTCTTTCCTGGTTCGTTACATGTTCTGTCCCCGGGACACGCCCCGGGAAGGGTCCTTTCCCCGGGAGCCTTCCCGGGCAGGGCCTGTTATTTCAGTCCGAGATACGCGAAAAGCGAACAAAGGACCGTTACGGTGGTAAAGACGCAGACCACGCGCGTCTCGGACCACCCGCCGAGCTCGAAATGATGGTGGATCGGCGCCATGCGGAAAAACCGCTTGCCGTGGGTCTTCTTAAAGTAGCCCACCTGGATCATCACGGAGACGACCTCGGCAAGGTAAATGAACCCGACGACCACGATGAACAGCGGCATCTGCATGACAAGCGCGATGGAGGAGATGAAGCCTCCGAGCGCAAGCGAGCCGGTGTCTCCCATGAACACCTTCGCCGGGTAGCAGTTGTAGAGAAGGAACCCCGCAAGGCTCCCGATCAGCGCGCCTGCCGCAGGCCCGACCGGGACCTGCTCCTTCACCGCCGCCGCCAGGAAGAACGCCGCCGCGGCGATCGTAACGGAGGACGCGAGCCCGTCAAGGCCGTCCGTAAAGTTCGTCCCGTTGTCCGTCCCGAGGACCACGAAGAACACGGCGGGGATGTACAGCACGCCGAGCTTCAGGAAGAAGCCGTCCTTCAGCCCTCCCGTGAACGGGACCAGCATGCCCGTCCCGACGGACGGGTGCAGGAACAGCCACAGGGCGAGAAGCGCCGTCGCGAAAAGCTGCATGACGAGCTTCTGCTTTACCGTGAGCCCCTCCGACTTTTTCTTCAGGATCTTCAGGTAATCGTCAAGGAAACCGATCACGCCGAAGCAGACCGTGAAAAGAAGCACGGGCGTGATGAGCGGGTACTCCTTCCCGAGGAAGGGGATGCAGCCCGCGATCATGGCGATGACGATCACGATGCCGCCCATGGTGGGCGTCCCGCTTTTTTTCAGGTGTGCCTTCGGTCCGTCATCCCGGACCTGCTGCCCGAATTTCAGCCGGTGCAGCACCGGGATAAAGACCGGGCAGAGAACTGCGCATACAAAGAATGAAAGGATGAGCGCGATGATGGAATCATGAAGCATGAGCCTACTCCTGCATTTATGTCAACTGGATAAAATTCAATTCAGTATACATCGAACACGCCCTGCTTGCAAGGCGTGTTCGAAAGGAAAGAATTTTTCTTCAGCCGCCGTCCTCGGAGGCAGTCTCCTCAGAAGGGGCCTCCTCCCCCGGGACCGGCTCGGCGTAGACGCCGTTTTCATCGGCACCCGCAGGCACGCCGGGAAGCTCCGCGGAGCCGTCGCCGGCATCGACCGCCTCGATATACTCGTCCGTCTCATAGACGACGGGCGCGGCTGTCTCCTCCGGTGCCGTCCCGGAATTGTCCGTGATGCCCTCCTCCTCCGGAAGGTGCATGCTCTCGTCCTCGATCGCCTGGACCGCGATGGCCGGGAAGACGTTCAGGTACGGGAGGATCTCGTTCATGATGTTATGGAAGATCCCGCTCGCGTAGGTACTGTGCGGCTGGTCCTCCGTGTGCGGCGTGTCGACGATCACGTAGCAGAGCACCTGCGGGTCGTCCGCCGGCGCGAAGCCGCAGAACGACACGAGGTAGTTATGGTAGCTTCGCGGATATTTCTCGGCGGTACCGGTCTTTCCGCCGATCTCGTAGCCGTCGACGCCGGCCGCCTTTCCGGTGCCCTCGGAGACGGTACGGAACAGCGCGTTGCGCAGGAATTCCGAGGTCTCCGCGGAACAGGT
>CACXDR010000122.1 GCA_902766415.1 uncultured Lachnospiraceae bacterium | reverse complement strand
TTCCGTCCTGGTCTATCGGGACCGGGTGCTGGAGGAAGCTGTGAAGCGGATCGCGGACCTCTTCGGGATCCTGGGCTGCGTGAATATAGAGTTCATCCATACGGAAGAAGGGACTTACTATTTCATGGAGGTGAACCCGCGTTTTGCCGGGGGCACCGGTTTCAGCGTCACGGCGGGCTTCGATGTGGTGGGGCACCATATCGCAGTCTTCGGCGGGACGGAATCCGGTGGGGCGCGTGTGCTGCCGGAGGAGAACCCTGCGAAAGACTGCTGGATCGCCCGAAAATACGTGGAAGTGGTGACGAACAGCGGAAAGTATGGTAAACTTAAATGATTATACTGCGGGCATTCCATGCGGCGCGGGCTGTCAGGACCCGGGCTCCGGTGTTTCCGGAGAAGGCACGGATACCTGCCGGGACAGGAGAAGGTAGATACCGTACATGAAATCGCGGCACATTTTCGCACTGCTGGTCATCCTGGTGTGTTCAGTCCTCTGCGGTTATAAGCTGTGGGAGAGGGAAGCACATATCCGGAAGTACCGGGAGATGGCCATGGACATGAACGCCGGGGAGACGGAACCGGAAACCGGCGGCCCCGAAGAGCCGGGGAACCTCAGGGCCCTCCGGGACATTTTCGCGGAGCGGTCGATTGACTTCGCGGCGCTGGAAGCGCGGAACCCCGACGTGGCCGCATGGCTGTATATTCCGGGAACGGTGGTGAATTACCCGGTCCTCTGGAGAGAGGCGGATAATTACTACTACCTCAACCATGATGTCGACCGGAGGGGCGGCTCTTACGACGGGATCTTTCTCGACGGGGAGGACAAGAGGGATTTTTCGTGCCTCCAGAACCTGATCTACGGACATCACAAGAAGGACGGCACGATGATGACGCCCATCTGTGATTTCAAGAACGAGGAATACTTCCGGGAGCACCGGAAGGTGTACCTGTATACGCCGGATCATACGTACGTGCTGAAGACGATGGCATGCCTCTACACGAATTCGGATACGGAGAAGCAGCGGACGGTCTTCGCGGACCGGTTCGAGTTCAATGCGTACGTGGATCTGATGACCAGGGACTGCAGTTTCCGGGAGGTTCCCCCGCAGGGCGTCGACCGGCTGTTTTCGCTGGTCACCTGTTCCTACGAATTCCGTGACGCCAGGACGATCCTTTACTGCTATGAGGTGGATCCGTTCGGGGATCCCATACCTCCGTCGGCGTATGTGCCGGACACGGCGGGAGAGGACGGTGCGGAAGTGATCACGGGCAGTACGCGGATCAATGAAGACATAAACGAGGAGGATGGGATATGAAGGGAATCGTTCTGGCCGGAGGTTCCGGAACAAGGCTGTACCCGCTGACCAAGGTGACCAGCAAGCAGCTTCTGCCGATCTACGACAAGCCGATGATCTATTATCCGCTGTCGGTCCTGATGATGGCGGGGATCCGTGAGATCCTGATCATCTCGACCCCCGATGACACGCCCCGGTTCCAGGCTCTCCTCGGGGACGGGCACGATTTCGGTCTGGAGCTCTCCTACAAGGTCCAGCCGAGTCCGGACGGCCTTGCGCAGGCATTTATCCTGGGCGACGAGTTCATCGGGTCCGACAGGGTGGCTATGATCCTGGGGGACAATATTTTCGCTGGGCACGGTCTCAGGAAGCAGCTGCAGGATGCCGCCGCCCGGGAGAAGGGCGCGACGGTGTTCGGTTATTATGTGGACGATCCGGAGCGCTTCGGCATCGTGGAATTCGACTCGGAAGGAAAGGCAATCTCCATCGAGGAGAAGCCGGAGAAGCCGAAGTCCAATTACTGCGTGACGGGCCTCTATTTCTACGACAACCGTGTGGTGGAGTACGCGAAGAGCCTGAAGCCCAGCAAGCGGGGCGAGCTCGAGATCACGGACCTCAACCGCATATACCTCGAGCAGGGCGAGCTGACCGTCGAGCTTCTGGGGCAGGGCTTTACCTGGCTTGATACCGGGACGCACGATTCTCTGGTCGAGGCCACGAATTTCGTCTATACGGTGGAGAACCACCAGCACCGGAAGATCGCCTGCCTGGAGGAACTGGCCTACTTAAACGGCTGGATCACCCGCGAAGAGGTGCTGAAGGCCTACGAGAGCATGAAGAAGAACGAGTACGGCAAGTACTTGAAGGACGTGATCGACGGCAAGTATATCGACCGCATCACGAGGAAGTAAGACAGGGGACGGAACGAACAGGCAGCGGAAGCAAGGAACAGGCAGCGGAAGCAAAGAACAGAAGCAAGAAACGGAAACAAGGAACGAATACCGGGAACGGAAACCGGGACCGGAATTAAAATAAAGGAGAACACTGGATACATGAAGATCCTGGTGACCGGCGGAGCCGGTTTTATCGGCTGCAATTTTGTGCAGTATGAAGTGAAGAATCACCCGGAGGACGAGATCCTGAACCTGGACCTCCTGACCTATGCCGGGAACCTGGAGAGCCTTAAGCCGGTGGAGGACGCCCCGAACTACCGTTTCGTGAAGGGCGATATCGCGGACCGCGAATTCATTTTCCGCCTCTTTGAAGAGGAGAAGCCGGACGTGGTCGTGAATTTCGCCGCGGAGTCCCATGTGGACCGGTCCATCACGGATCCGGGCATCTTCGTCCGGACCAATGTGGTGGGCACCACGACGCTTCTGGATGCCTGCCGCACCTACGGGATCAAGCGGTACCACCAGGTGTCGACGGACGAGGTGTACGGCGACCTGCCGCTGGACCGCCCGGACCTTTTCTTTACGGAGGAGACCCCGCTCCATACCTCAAGCCCCTATTCGTCCGCGAAGGCGTCGGCTGACCTGTTCGTGATGGCGTACCACCGCACCTACGGGCTGCCGGTGACCATCAGCCGCTGCTCCAACAACTACGGGCCGTACCATTTCCCGGAGAAGCTGATCCCGCTCATGATCGCGAACGCGCTGAATGACAAGCCGCTCCCGGTCTACGGGGAGGGGCTGAACGTCCGCGACTGGCTGTATGTCGAGGACCACTGCCGCGCGATCGACCTGATCATCCGGAACGGACGGGTCGGGGAGGTCTACAACGTCGGCGGCCACAACGAGATGCGGAACATCGACATCGTTAAGCTGATATGCAGGGAGCTCGGGAAGCCCGAGAGCCTGATCACGCACGTCGCGGACCGTAAGGGGCACGACATGCGCTACGCCATCGACCCGACCAAGATCCACAACGAGCTTGGATGGCTGCCGGAGACGAAGTTCACCGACGGCATCAAAAAGACCATCAGCTGGTATCTCGCGCACCGCGACTGGTGGGAGGAGATCATCAGCGGGGAATACCAGAACTATTACGAGAAAATGTACTCTGACCGCGAGAACCTGGGCAAGGTCAGGTAAGCATACAGGAGTTGTATTATGAAGGTATTTGTGACCGGTGTCGGCGGGCAGCTCGGGCATGACGTCATGAACGAGCTTTACGCGCGCGGCATCGAGGGAGTCGGGTCGGATATCGCCCCGGCATACAGCGGCCTTATGGACGGGACGCCCGTCACGTCCATGCCGTACGTTCCGCTGGACATCACGGACGCGGACGCGGTCCGGAGGGCGCTTTCGGAGATCCGTCCGGACGTGGTCGTGCACTGCGCGGCCTGGACCGCGGTGGATGCCGCCGAGGAGCCGGAGAATCTCGCGAAGGTCAGGGCGATCAACGTGGACGGGACGGCGAACATCGCCCGCATGGCGAAGGAGCTCGACGCGAAGCTCATCTATTTCAGCACGGACTACGTGTTCAACGGGCAGGGCACGGAGCCCTGGAAGCCGGACTGCAGGGATTACGCGCCGCTGTCCGTATACGGGCAGTCGAAGCTCGACGGCGAGAAGGCCGTGAGCGCGCTTCTTGAAAAGTTCTATATCGTCCGCATCGCGTGGGTATTCGGCAGGAACGGGAAGAATTTCATCCGGACCATGCTGAAGGTCGGGAAGACCCACGATACGGTCAGGGTCGTGAACGACCAGATCGGGACGCCCACCTACACGCTGGACCTGGCAAGGCTGGTCGCCGACATGGCGGAGACGGACAGGTACGGCTATTACCACGTGACGAACGAGGGCGGCTATATCTCCTGGTACGATTTCACCTGCGAGATCTTCCGCCAGGCGGGATACACGACGAAGGTCGTCCCGGTGACCACCGCGGAGTACGGCCTTTCCAAGGCGGCGCGTCCGTTCAACAGCCGGCTCGACCGGTCGAAGCTCGCTGAGAACGGGTTCCGGCCGCTCCCGGACTGGAAGGACGCCCTCCGGCGTTATCTTGAAGAACTGAAGAAAGACGGAGAGTTTTAATTAATGGGTAAGTATTTCGGAACAGACGGTTTCCGCGGCGAGGCGAACGTGACGCTCACGCCCCGCCACGCGTTTCTTGTGGGCAGGTTCCTCGGCTGGTATTACGGCCAGTCCCCGAAGGAGGAGTGCTGCCGCGTCGTGATCGGCAAGGATACGAGGCGCTCGAGCTATCTTTTCGAGGACGCGCTTTCGGCGGGCCTTACGGCGAGCGGCGCGGACGCGTACCTTCTTCACGTGACGCCCACGCCGAGCGTCTCCTATGTGGTGCGCAGCGAGAATTTCGACTGCGGGATCATGATCAGCGCGAGCCACAACCCGTTCTACGACAACGGGATCAAGCTGATCAACGGAAATGGCGAAAAGATGGAGGAGTCCGTCATCCTGAAGATCGAGGAGTATATCGACGGGAAGATCCCGGAGCTCCCCTTCGCAGTGCGGGATAAGATCGGCCGCACGCGGGACTACTCCGCGGGAAGGAACCGTTATATCGGGCACCTGATCCAGCTCGCGACGCGCTCGTTCAAGGGGCATAAGGTCGCGCTGGACTGCGCGAACGGCTCGGCATCCCAGATCGCGAAGAACGTATTCGACGCGCTTGGCGCGGAGACGGTCGTGATCAATTCGGAGCCGAACGGGACCAACATCAACCTGGGGTGCGGCTCCACGCACATTGAAGGGCTTGTGGATACCGTAAAGCGTGAGAAATGCAGCATCGGCTTCGCCTTCGACGGCGACGCGGACCGCTGCCTTGCGGTGGACGACACCGGGCGCGTCGTGGACGGCGACCTCATCCTTTATATCTGCGGGAAGTACATGAAGTCCTGCGGAGAGCTTGCGAACAACACCGTCGTCACGACGGTCATGTCGAATTTCGGGCTTTACAAGGCCTTCGACCGCGAGGGTATCTCCTACGAGAAGACGAAGGTCGGGGACAAGTACGTCTACGAGAACATGCAGGCGAACGGACACCGCCTCGGCGGCGAGCAGTCCGGGCATATCATCTTCTCGAAGTATGAGACGACCGGCGACGGGATGGTGACCGCGCTGAAGGTCATGGAGGTCATGCTCGAGGCGAAGCAGCCCCTTTCCAGGCTGGTCTCGGAGGTGACGGTATATCCGCAGCTCCTTAAGAACGTGCGCGTCGCCGACAAGGAGAGCGCGCAGAAGCATCCGGCAGTGCTTGACGCCGTCGCCGAAATGGAGCGGAAGCTTGGCGGCGACGGGAGGATCCTGCTCCGCGCGAGCGGGACGGAGCCCCTGGTCCGGGTGATGGCGGAGGCGGCGACAGACCGACTATGCGAGGAATGCGTTGACTATATCATCAGGGTGATGGAGGAGGAGGGCCTGGTCCTGGCCTGAGGCTTCCGGTCACCGCGCGGCGGGAAAACGCCGCGGCGATCCAAGATAACGCATGCCGTA
>CACXDR010000121.1 GCA_902766415.1 uncultured Lachnospiraceae bacterium | reverse complement strand
CTTCCGCAGTAGGCGGCTACGCTGTTGCCCGCGTTCCCGCTGGAATCCTGGACGACGCTCTCCACACCGATGGCTTTGCAGTGGGAGACGAGCACCGCCGCGCCGCGGTCCTTAAAGGACAGGGTCGGCATGAAGTAATCCATCTTGACGAGGAGGTCCTCGTCAAAGCGGATCACCGGCGTCATTCCCTCGCCGAGGGAAACGCCTCTCCAGGTATCGTCCTCAAGGGGCATGAACGCGCGGTAGCGGAAGATGCTCCACTCGTCCCGGTCGATCTTCGAGACATCGAATTCCGGGCATTCCCAGTCGAGCTTCCAGAGCCCTCCGCAGGCGCATTTCGGCGCGCGCGTATCAAGAGGCGCATGCGTCCCGCACTTTGAACAGATGAACTGCGCTTTCATTCTGCATCATCCTCCTTTTTCATCTCCGCGACCGCCTCGATCTCTGTGAGGCATCCGAAGTGCAGCGCCGGTACCGGCACCACGATGCGGGCAGGCTTATGCTCCCCGAAGAACTCGCGGTACACTTCATTGATCGCGTCCCAGTAGGAAACGTCCGCGATATAGACGCGGCACTGCACGACGTCCTCACGTTTAAGGCCGGCCTCGTTAAGCACGCGTTCCACATTGAGGAGCGCCTGCTTCATGTGGGCTTCGACGCCGCCCTCCGGCAGCTGTCTCGTGTCCGGATCAAGCGAAAGCTGCCCGGAGATATAGAGCATGCCATTCGATACGATGCCCGGTGTATAGTGTCCCTTGTTTTCACCTTTTGCTTCCGGAATGATCTTTTTCATTTTTCCTCCATGACAGATCCTGCCTGTGTCAATATGCCTGCATGATATTTATGATCTCCGCGAGATCGCGGGTCTTCGTCAGGATCAGCTTCATCAGGATGCGGACCTTTGCCGGCGTCAGGTCCCCGGAGGGGAAGCAGCCGAGCTCCTCGTCAAAGTGGCCGTAGTCCCCGAAGGAGCCTCCGAAGGGCGCGCGGCACGCGCGGACCAGGATCGGGAGCTTTTCGCCCTTATGCGCGCGGTAATAGTCACGGATCTCATTATGGACCGCACCGTTTCCGAAGCCGCCGATCACCAGCGCCTCCGGCTTCAGGGAAAAGGAAGCAAGCAGAAGATCCGCGCCGCATCCCTGGTACATGTAGATCGTCTCGACGCGGGGCAGTACCTCCGGCAGGTCAAGGCTGAACATGCTCGTAAAGCCGTACGGCCGTACAGACCTGTAGAAGTAGGTGACCAGGCCGTTCCTTACGGTGCCGGTCACGCCGTAGTACCCGCCGCTGAAGGATTCCACCTTGCAGCTCGACGCCTTCATGACGTCTCTCGCGCAGATGATCAGGTCGTTCATCACGACGACGACGCCCTGGTCCCTGCTCTGCGGCGCCGCCGCGACGCGGATCGCGTTCAGGATATTCAGGGGACCGTCGCTGCTGATCACGCCGGCGGGGCGCATGGCTCCGACGACCGCGACAGGGCAGGAGGTCTTCAGCGTGAGATGCAGGAACCAGGAGACCTCCTCAATGGTGTCCGTCCCCATGATCAGGACCACGCCGTCAGCCGCGTCCGTGTCGAAGATCTCCTGGATCCGCCTGCCGATCCGCATCATGTCCTGGTCCGTGATGTCCGGACTCTGCTTCCGCATCAGCTGTTCGGAGGACAGGACGGCGGCGTCTCCCGCGCCCGGGACGCTTTCAAGAAGGTCGTCTACGGTGAATACAGAGGGCGCGTATCCGACGACCGCGGTCGCGGACGTGGGCTGCGAAGCGATGGTACCGCCCGTTGCAATGACGTGGACCCGCTTTTTTTCCTGCTCTGCCATAAGGCCTTTCCTTCCCTTTCTTTCAGTGTTTTCTGATTCGATTGTAACGTGCCCCTGACAGGCAGGTCAATCATTGTTTCCGGGCCTGATCATATAAAAAAGGTCCCCGGCATATATTTTCCTGTTTACCGGTCCATGCGGAAATATTAGAATTCAAGTAAAAGCAGACAGCCCGCCGGGGGATGGAAGGCTGTCATGGAAAAGGAG
>CACXDR010000120.1 GCA_902766415.1 uncultured Lachnospiraceae bacterium | reverse complement strand
TTCACTCATTTTCCAGCTTCTTCAGCGCGTCGTCATAGGCCGCCTTTGTCCTTGAGTCAAACAGCACCCACAGGATCTCATCCACTGCGTCCGGATGCGCTTTGACGAATCCTGCCGCTGCATGCACCGCGATCTCCGCTGCCTCATAAAGCGGATAGGAATAGACGCCGGTCGATATCGACGGGAAGGCGATGCTCCTGATCCCGCGTTCCGCCGCAAGCTTCAGGGAATTCGTGTAGCAGTTCGCCAGCTTCTCAGCCTCATGGTATCTTCCGCCGTTCCAGACCGGGCCGACCGTATGGATGACATATTCGCAGGGAAGCCTGTACGCGCCGGTGATCTTTGCCTCGCCAGTCTCGCAGCCGTTCAGCGTCCGGCACTCCGCCAGAAGCTCCCGTCCGGCCGCGCGGTGGATGGCGCCGTCCACACCGCCGCCGCCAAGCAGCGACCGGTTCGCCGCGTTCACGATCGCGGTGACGGAATCGACTCTCGTGATATCTCCCTGCATCGTATGAATGATCGTATTTCCAAGCTTCATGATGTTCTCTCCTCCCCCTGCTCCGGCTATCCTGCCTTCATTTCCGCGCGCGCTCTCCCGGCCCGCTCAGATCTTTTTCGCTTCCGCTTCCTCTTCCCTGGTCCGTCCTTCCTTGTTCCGTCCGTTACGGTCATAGCCGTCCGCCGTATATCCGATACAGTCGTAGCCCTCGCGGTCATAACCATTCCGGTCATAGCCCTTCGCGTCATAGCCCTGGCGGTCGTAACCGTCCCGGTCAAAACCGTTCCTGTCGTAGCCTTCCCTGTCAAAACGGCTCGCGTCGTACACTGCGATCGCCGTCGCCGCCCCGAATGCCGCTGCCGCGATCAGTGATCCGATGATCCTTTTACTGAACATTCCTGCACCTCCTGATTCAGGATCCACGCGAACGCCTTTGCCGTCCGGAGCGCCGGATCCTTAAAATGGTTTCCCTTGTTCCACTCAAGTACGCAGTTCACCCCGCGTTCCTGAAGGATCTCCTGTCCGGTCCGGATGGCATCGCCCACCCTGGACATGACAGGATTCTTCGTCCGCTCCTCCCGGTCTCCCAGGCTCAGGTAGACCGCTTCCGTGCGGATCGTGTTTTCACGCATGAAGTCCGTAAACCCCGGAAACCAGACAGAGGGCGATGCTGCCGCGATCCCGCTGAACCGGCCGGTCCGGTATCCTGACCAGAGCGCGAAGAGGGCTGCCAGCGAGTAACCGCCTATATAAAGCTTCCGCCCTTCCGGGATCACATCACTTAACAGCTGCTCCAGCGTTTCCCCGGCGCCTCCGCCAAAGCCCTCGCTGCCAAACACCGCCGGCGCCGGCCACGGGGACAGATCATCATTCCAGCTGTTCACCTTGACCGCCTTAAGGCAGAAGCTCTTTCCCCCGGAAAGCTCGCGGATCAGCCGGACCTCCTCATCGATCACCTGAAGGTCATGATCATCGACCATCTGGAAGAGGAGGACGGGTGAACCCGGATCTCCATATGTTAGTATGTCTAACTTTTTCATCATTATTCCCTGCTCAGGCTGCCTCCGCGCCAGTACCTTCCTGTATCCTTTTCACCCGGATCATTTTCAGATCTTCCTTGCTTTTCCCGTCATTTCCCGGATATTCAGCTTCAGGATGCTGAGTCTGTGGAACGCCCCTTCAATATATTTGAGGCCGCGCTCGATGTGCTCCGGAGAATACTTCCTCAGGATCGATTCGATCCCTTTCTGCTTTTCTTCTCCTTCTTCTATGATCTCCATCGTTCCGAACACATTTGCCGACCAGTACTTTGTCCCGAATTTCTCAGGCATGAGCTCTGTACGGGAGACTACGGTAAAGCACACCTCCGGCTGAAACCTGATGTTATCGATCTTCTGGCCGCCTTCCGCGGAGCAGTGGATGTAGATCACGCCCGCTGCCTCATCGTACGCATAATTCAGGGGGACACTGTACGGCATCCCGTTTTCCATTACCATTGCAAGTACGCCGTACTCGCCGCTTTTCAGGATCTCCTTTACCTCTTCTCCTTCCAGCTTCCTGTCCTGTCTTCTCATCTAACGCATAAACGTCATCCTCCTTATTCCGGTTTCTTATCACTATTATAAAGCTACAGGAGGCATCCTGCAGATACAAACCGTCCGATCTTCCGATTTTCTTTCCTTCTATGAAATTCCCCCTTCCCGTGTTATAGTTTGCTTTATCAATGGTAGTTGTTTCAGAAAAGAGAGATACACAAATGGCACAGACAGGAAAAAACATGACAGCGGACCGCACGGAGCTTTTTGAACGTGCGCCGATCCCGAAGGCCATGGCAGTTATGGCGATCCCGACGATCTTCAGCCAGCTGATCACCCTGATCTACAACATGGCGGATACCTGGTTCATCGGCCTGACCAACGACCCG
>CACXDR010000119.1 GCA_902766415.1 uncultured Lachnospiraceae bacterium | reverse complement strand
TTTGCCGCGGCATTCGCGGCAGCGGCGTCAATGAGCGCGGCAGCATCGCTTTCCAGAACATCCTCCGCGGGAAGTCCGCCGCCGTCATGGGGCATGGCGCTGCTTTCCGGGACGGCGGCCTCCGAGGTCTCCGCGGCGGCTTCCGAGGTCTCCGCGGCGGCAGTCTCCGGGGCTGCCTGGGCAGTGGTCTCCGTCACCGGGGCTTCCTGGCTTTCCGCTGCGGTCTCCGGGGCGGCTGTGGTGCCCAGAAGGTCCGAAAATGCGCCGCCCTCACCGGCATTTGCCGCGGCGGTCGCAGTGGCAGCCGGTGCGGTCTGCGGGGCGGTTGAACCGCCGCACGCGGCAAGGGCAGCGGCGGCAAGAGCGGGGACGATCAAGGCGCAGAACTGTTTTTTCATGGTGTGGTCCTCCCGTACTTGTGGTAAAATGTGCTCCTGTAAGAAAAAAAGGAGCGGCTCCCTGCCTGCCGGGATCCGGGGACAGGGCAGCCCAGAAAGAACGATGGAAAAATTTTACGGTATCTTAAATGTTGCGCTCCCCGTCATCACGATGCTCGCGGCGGGGATCCTGATCAGGAAAAAGCAGTATATTTCCGAAAAGGGCATTGAAGACATCAAGTTCTTCGCGCTGAACTTCTGCCTGCCTGCGGCGCTGTTCAAGACGTTCATGACGACCCGGCTCACGCGCCGGGAGGGCGTCCTGCTGCTGGTCATGGCGGGCGCCATGCTCGCGGCGTTCCTTCTCGGGAAGGTCGTCACGGGGCTCTTGAGGATCCCGCGGAAATCGGCGCCGTTCCTCTGCTGCACGACGGAGGGCGGGGGTGTGGGCTTCCCGCTGTACGTCCTCCTTTTCGGGCAGGACGAGCTGTACCACCTCGCGATCCTCGATACCGGCGGCGCGTTTCTGCAGTGGCCGGTCATCATGACTATGTTCACGATGCTCGGGAGAGGAAAGCAGAGCATGAAGGAAACGCTCCGCTCCCTGGTGACGCCGATCAACATTTCGATCCTGTCGGGCATACTGTTCAGCGTAACAGGCGCGGGAGCGGCGCTGGCCGGGTCCGAGGCCGGAAAGGCAGTTATCGGCACGCTGGATTTCGTCAGCCAGCCGACGGCGCCCATCCTGATCATGACGGTCGGGTACGGCCTGAAGCTCGGGGAAGTCCGCTGGGCGGAGATCGGGCGGGCCATGCTCGCGCGTGCCGTCGTCATGGGGATCATGGCGGTGTGCGTTTTAATGATCCTGCAGCACATCTTCCCGGGCGACCAGCTGTTCCGGAATGCCGTCCTCATCTACTATATCCTGCCGCCGACCTACGCGTACTCCGCGATGATCCGGGGCGGGGAGGATGAGGCCTTCGTCGGGACCTTCCTTCCGGTCTACACGCTTCTCACGATCCTCGCCTTTATAATCCTGTCAGGGATCCTGATCTAAATGGTTTAACGGCCCCCGGGCTCGGGATGCTGCGCATCCCTCGCTGCCGGTGGTCAGAGGCGCTTCGCGCCTTGCCCACCTGGAAAAAACGAGAAAGATCTGTCCGGTGAGCGAGCTCCCCGGACGGTTTTTTCTCATTTTTTCCGGGGTGCTGATTATTGTTCAAATTCCTTTTCTAGTGCTTCGTACATGACGTCGATGGGTGCTTCTTCGCCGGTCCAGAGGGTGAAGTTCAGAGCGCCCTGCTGCACCAGCATGCCGAGGCCGCTGAGCGTCTTGGCCCCCGCGGCGCGCGCGGACTTTAAGAACTTCGTGTCGGCCGGGTTGAAGACGACGTCGCAGACCAGGATCCCCGGACGGATGGAGCTGAAATCGATGTCCGGCTGCATGTCGGAGTCGGGCATGAGACCGATGGACGTCGCGTTGATGAGGATGTCCGTGTTCGCGGGGATCTTCACGCGCGAGGGCCAGGAAAGAAAGGCCGCGGTCGTCCGGGTCTTGTCGTTGATGAGATCGGTAAGCTCTTTTCCGCGGATGGCGCTGCGGTTGATGATCGTGATCGATGCCGCGCCTTCAAGGGCGCACTCCACCGCGATCGCGCGCGCCGCGCCGCCTGCGCCGAGGATGGTGATCTTCTCGCCGGTGATGTCATAGCCTGCGTTCTTGACGGAGGTGACGAAGCCCTTGCCGTCCGTGTTTTCGCCGAAGAGCTTGCCGTCCTTCAGCGTGATGGTGTTGACTGCGCCGATGATCGAAGCTGCCTCGGAGAGCTCGTCAAGGTAGGGGAGCACGGTGACCTTGTGGGGCATGGTGATATTGACGCCCTTCATGCCGACCGCCCGCATGCCGAGGATCGCGTCCTTCAGACCGTCCGGCAGGACCTTCATGGTGATGTAGCGGTAATTCAGTCCCGCGCTGCGGTACGCCGCCTCCTCCATGACTCCGGTCGGGTTGTCATCGACCGGATTTCCAAAAACGCCGGTAAGTTCTGCTCTGTAATTTGCCATTTCATCCTCCAATGGGTACAATAGTTGTAAAATATACTCCATCATACCATATTTCCTTACGAGTCAGTAACTTTTCATATTCCCGGTTTTATGGGATAATGGAGAGCGTCCCGGCAGTACGTCTCCGGGACAGGGGGCACAAACTTTATTTTGTGGGGGAAGAACATGTCACCAGAAGAACGTAACCAGAAGATCCGCAGCACGCTTGAGATGCTCATGGAGGATTACAAAGGCGGGCGCACGATCGATGAGATCAAGACCTTTTTCCATCCGGACAAGGAAGCGGTCATCGAGGTGCTGAACAAGCTTCAGAGGATCATTTTCCCGGGGTATTTCAGGAACAAGACGTTCCGCGTCTACACGGTCCGGAACAATGTGTCGATGCTTCTTGAGGATACGGTCTACAACCTGATCAAGCAGATCACGATCGTGCTGCGCTACCAGCTCCAGAACGAGGGCGGCGACCCGGATGATCCGGCGATCCTTGCGAAGCTGGAGCACAAGGCGGAGGAGCTGACCTTCCGGTTTCTTTCGACCATCCCGAAGATCCGCGAGTATCTGGACACCGACGTCCAGGCGGAGTTTGACGGGGACCCGGCGGCGTTCAGCAAGGACGAGGTCATCATCTGCTACCCGGGCCTCTACGCGATCATCGTCTACCGTATCGCGCACGAGCTTTACGAGCTGAAGATCCCGCTGCTTCCGAGGATCATGTCCGAGTACGCGCACAGCATCACCGGCATCGACATCAACCCCGGAGCGACCATCGGGAAATACTTCTTTATAGACCACGGCACGGGCATCGTCATCGGCGAGACTACGCTGATCGGGGAGCATGTGAAGCTGTACCAGGGCGTAACGCTCGGCGCGCTTTCCACGCGCGGCGGGCAGCGGCTCAAGAACGTGCGGCGGCATCCCACGCTCGGTGACAATGTCACGATCTACTCCGGGGCCTCCATCCTCGGGGGCGATACCGTGATCGGCGAGGGCGCGGTCATCGGCGGCAACTGCTTCATCACCACGCCGGTCCCCGCGGGCGCGCGTGTCAGCATCAAGAACCAGGAGATGCACGTAATGATCACGCGGCCGGGCGAAGACCGCATGGATCCGGAAAAGGGAAGGCTGGACGCGGACGATGCATGGTTCACGCCGGGAAAGCCCGACCGGGACGGGAAGAGAACCTGAAAGATAAGACATAAAGATCCTTAAATTACATGGAAGAGAAGGAAACGATCATGGAAGAAGCTAAGAAAAGAATGCTGTCCGGCATCCAGCCGAGCGGCGACCTGCACCTCGGCAACTATCTCGGCGCGATCAAGAACTGGGCGGACCGCGTCAATGACTTTGAGTGCTATTATTTCATGGCGGATATGCACACCATCACGGTCCGCCAGGATCCCGCGACGCTCCGCCGCAGGTCCCTGAACCAGCTGGCGCAGTACATCGCGTGCGGCCTTGACCCGGAGAAGAACACCCTGTTCCTCCAGTCCCACGTCCCGCAGCACGCGCAGCTTGCCTGGGTCCTGAACTGCTACACCATGTTCGGCGAGCTTTCCCGCATGACCCAGTTCAAGGACAAGTCCGCGAAGCATAAGGACAACATCAACGCGGGCCTCTTCACCTACCCGGTCCTGATGGCGGCGGATATCCTTCTTTACCAGCCGGATTATGTCCCGGTCGGCGAGGACCAGAAGCAGCATGTCGAGCTGACGCGCGACATCGCCCAGCGCTTCAATTCCATCTACGGCGACGTCTTCAAGATCCCGGAGCCGTACATCGCGAAGACCGGCGCAAGGATCTACGGCCTGACCACGCCGGGCGACAAGATGTCGAAATCCATCCCGGAGGGCTGCGTATTCATCATGGACGATCCGGATACGATCGCGCGGAAGTTCAAGCGCGCCGTGACGGACAGCGATTCGGTGAACCCGGTCCGCTACGACAGGGAGAACAAGCCGGGTGTCGCGAACCTCATGAACATCTACTCCACGATCACCGGGAAGACCTTTGAGGAGATCGAGAAGGAGTTCGAGGGCAAGGGCTACGGCGTCTTCAAGCCGGTCGTCGGGGAGGCGGTCATCGAGCATCTCCGCCCGATCCGCGAGGAGGCGGAGCGCCTGATCAAGGACAAGGCGTACCTCAACGATATTTACAGGAACGGCGCGGAGCGCGCTTCCCGCACGGCGGAAAGAACGCTGCGTAAGGTCTACAAGAAGGTCGGCTTCTACCAGATCTGAGTCTGCGCATTTCCGGGAGAAAGGACCTGAATGCAGAACATCATTGCCACAGCGGTCGTGCTGCTGACCATGTTCGTCGCCATCTTCCTCGTGAACAAGGCGTTCGAAAGCTTTATCAGCCGCAGCAAGGCGAAGCTTCCTTTAAAATTCGCGAAAAGCCTGATCACCGTCATGATCGTCGTGTCCTGCCTCTACGCGATCCTCCTGCAGTTCGAGATCACGAAGGAGGTCGGCGGCGCGCTGCTCCAGTCAGGTACGCTGATCATCGCGATCGCGACCTTCGCGGCGCAGAAGGCGCTCGGGAACGTGATCTCCGGCTTTTCCCTTTCCGCGTCGAAGCCGTGCGACATCGGCCAGAAGATCAAGGTCATGAACGGAAGCACCGTGATCGCGGAGGGCATCGTGACGGATATGACCATGCGCCATATCGTGATCACCCAGTATGACGGGCAGAGCTGTATCGTCCCGAACGGCATCGTCGACGATTCCGTCATCATCAATACGAACTACGTGGAAAATGTCGGCAACTTCATGGAGTTTGAGATCGGCTACGACGCGGACATTGACAAGGCGCGGGAGATCATCCTCGGGATCTGCCGGGATGAGCCGACGCTCCTTGACGTTGACAAGATGAAGGTCATGGTGAGCCGCCTCACCGCGAACGGGATCGTTCTGAAATTCACGGCGAAGACGAAAACGCTGAACGAAAGCTTCGAGGTGTGCTCGAATCTCCGGAAGCGGGTCGTCGAGGCGTTCCGCGAGAACGGGATCACGATCCCGTACAATACGCTGGATGTGAATATTTCCGAGAAGAAGTAACGAGGGCTTCCTTGTCATGCCGGATCTGGTGATCCGGGGGAGAATACGCGATACAGGGCAAAACGTGTTGAAAGAAACCGTTGCATTCACCGGGTAAAACCGGTGAATGCAGCGGTTTTCTGCTGATTATGGAAGAGCGGAGTTGCGTGATTGGAGGCGGTTCGTACCG
>CACXDR010000118.1 GCA_902766415.1 uncultured Lachnospiraceae bacterium | reverse complement strand
CATTTTCCGGGATCAGGCCGACGGAGAGCAGGAGCGTATCACAGGTATAGCGCTCCTCGGTCCCGGGGATCACTTTCCTGTGGGCGTCCACCTCTGCGATGGTGACGGCTTCCACGCGCTCGCGTCCTTCGATATCTACGACGGTGTGCGAGAGCTTCAACGGAATGCCGAAGTCGTCAAGACACTGGACGATGTTCCGCTTCAGGCCGCCGGAGTAGGGCATCAGCTCGGCAACGACCTTGACCTTCGCCCCTTCCAGGGTCATTCGCCTGGCCATGATCAGGCCGATGTCGCCTGAACCCAGGATAACGACCTCGCGGCCAGGCATGTAACCGTCGATATTGACCAGCCGCTGTGCTGTTCCGGCGGAATAGATGCCGGCCGGCCGGTAACCGGGGATATTGAGGGCGCCGCGGGGACGTTCCCGGCAGCCCATGGCCAGGATGACGGCGCCGGCCTGGATGGAGAACAGCCCGTCTTCGCGGTTCATGGCATGGACAATTCTTTCCGGCGTGATGTCAAGGACCATGGTATTGAGACGATAGGGGATCTGCAGCTCTTCCACCTGGCAGATGAAGCGGTCAGCGTATTCCGGCCCGGTCAGTTCTTCCTTGAAGGTATGAAGGCCGAATCCGTTGTGAATGCACTGGTTCAGAATGCCGCCAAGCTCGCGGTCGCGCTCAAGGATCAGGATCTTTTCCACGCCTGCCTTCCGGGCTGCGACTGCTGCGGCGAGACCGGCGGGACCTCCGCCGATGATGACGATATCGTAAGAGATCATGATTTAAGCCTCCTTTGTGCGTCCATAGACCAGCTGTGACGTTCCGCCGCTCTTAGTGATCTTCTCATAGGGAAGCCCCAGCTCGCGGCTGATGATTTCCATGACCTTCGGGGAGCAGAAACCCGACTGGCAGCGTCCCATGCCGGCCCGCGTGCGGCGCTTGACGCCGTCCAGGGAGCGGGCGGGAATGATCCGGTGAAGAGCCTCAATGATCTCACCCTCTGTCACAGTTTCGCACCGGCAGACGACCGTTCCGTAGGCCGGATTCTTTTTGATCAGTTCGTTTCTCTCTTCCATGGAAAGCCCGTCCGGCTTCAGTATGCCTTTTCTGGTGGCTTTCCACTGTTCCTTTTTCTCAGGGTGTATTTTTTCGCAGAGAAGGCTGCAGACCATCTCTCCTATCGCGGGGCTTGCCGTAAGTCCCGGTGATTCGATCCCGGCGGCATCTACAAAATGCGGAGCGTCCTCCACTTCCCCGATCAGGAAATCACCATATTCTTCATGGGCCCGCATGCCGGCAAAAGAGGTGATGACTTTATTCATGGGCAGATCTGCCACGTGGGAGGACGCCTGCGCGATCACATCCCGCAGCCCGGCCGCGGTGGTATGAGTCCTGTCCTTGCCCGGAGTATCCGTCGCGGTAGGTCCTACGATCAGATTCCCGTGGATCGTGGGTGACACCAGGATCCCTTTTCCATAGCTGGTGGGCTGGGGAAAGATCGTATGCTTTACGTGTCCTCTGGCATCGTGGTCCAGCAGGCAGTATTCGCCTCTTCTGGGAGTGATGGTTATTTTACGGCTGCTCACCATATTGTGTATGACATCCGCATATACCCCCGCCGCATTCACGATATAACGGGTGTCAAACTGACGGTCCCCTGTCGAGATATGGTAGGTTCCGTCTTCACTGCCGCAGATCTCCTTTACCTCCTGGTCAAAGAAAAACTCCACACCGTTTTCCGCGGCATTCTCCGCCATGGCGATATTCAGTTCGAAAGGACAGACGATCCCCGCGGAAGGAGCATAAAGAGCAGCTACCGTATCCGGTGAGAGGTTCGGCTCCATTGCCAGAGCCTCGTCCCGCTCCAGGATGCGAAGGCCTTTCACTCCGTTCCGAATGCCTCTCTCGAGCAGACTGTCAAGCCCTCCGCGCTGTTCCCGGTCGATGCATACGACCAGGGAACCGTTCCGCATAAATGGAATGTCCAGATCCCTGCAGAATTCATCCATCATCTCGTTTCCACGGACGTTCAGGGATGCTTTCAGGGTTCCGTTTTCCGCGTCATAGCCTGCGTGGACAATGGCGCTGTTTGCCTTTGAGGTACCACAGCACACATCCTCCTCTTTCTCCAGGACCGCAGTCTTCAGCTGGTAACGGGAAAGCTCCCGCGCGATGGCACACCCGGTAACTCCGGCTCCGATAATAATGACATCATACATAAAAAGAATCCCTCCTCGTTTATTCTTTCAGAAACGCGGCCACAGTGCTGCAGAGCACATCCGCCCTGTTGGAGATGATGCCGTCAGCCCCGCGCCGGAGCATGTCCGTGATATCCTCCGGCTCATCCACGGTCCAGACATTCACCTTCATTCCTCTGTCATGATACAGCTTCATCAGCTCAGGCTGATACTGCATCAGCATATACCTGGGGTGCATATTGTCTGCGTTGGACCGGGCGATGTAGGCGTCCATATCAAGATACGGCTTAT
>CACXDR010000117.1 GCA_902766415.1 uncultured Lachnospiraceae bacterium | reverse complement strand
CGCGGAGAACATGACGATCGTCGAGAATACAGAGACAGTACCCGAGATGGCGGGTGATTCCGCGACCGAGGCGGAGACCGTCGCGACGGTCATGATCGGCCCCGGGGAGTCAGTGCCCCAGACGACGGCGTCCGAGACAGTGAGCGTGAAGCCTGCGGAGACGCATGCGGCGCCGGCACAGCCCGCGCCGACGCAGCCCGAGACGTCACAGGCGCCGGCGACACAGGCCGCCCAGCCGGCACCGGCGGAGCCGGTGACCCAGCAGACTCAGGCGGAGCCCGTACAGGCGCCCGGACCGGCAGAGCCTGCGCCGGCATCCGAGACGGTGAGCGCCGGACCCGGAGGCGGCGGGTCAGAGGAGACAGTTGCCCCCTTCCCGGGCGGCTGAGCCTGCGGGATCCCTTTTAAAGGGCACAGAAGCTTGTGGGGTTTCGGTAAAAGAGCATAAATTCAGAAAAGGCGCTGCCGCCGGAGGCAGCGCCTTTTCAGTCCTTCCCGGGAGAACTCTATTGTATCCAAGAATATACACAAATCATCTATACATTGCTTTGATTTTATGAGCAGGATTGATATAATAATAGCAGTGACTGCACGCACCTTTTCTTTGTGTGCGTCATTATATAAACTAATCTTTTGTTCAATCTTTCAGGAGGTAGCAACATGGCAAGAAAATGGAAAACCATGGACGGCAACCAGGCAGCAGCGCATGCTTCCTACGCATACACTGATGTCGCGGCGATCTATCCGATCACGCCGTCCTCACCGATGGCTGAGCACACTGATGAGTGGGCTACTCAGGGTCTGAAGAACATCTTCGGACATGAGGTCCAGATCACTGAGATGCAGTCCGAGGCAGGCGCTGCAGGCGCAGTCCACGGCTCACTGGTCGCAGGTGCCCTTACGACCACCCACACCGCATCCCAGGGCCTTCTTCTTATGATCCCGAACCTTTACAAGGTCGCCGGCGAGATGCTTCCGGGCGTCTTCAATGTCTCCGCACGTGCCGTTGCAACGCATGCGCTTTCCATTTTCGGTGATCACTCCGATATCTATGCATGTAGGCAGACCGGCTGCGCCATGCTCTGCGAATCTTCCGTACAGGAAGTCATGGACCTGACCCCGGTCGCGCACCTTTCCGCGATCAAGGGCCGCATCCCGTTCATCAACTTCTTCGACGGCTTCCGCACCTCCCACGAGATCCAGAAGATCCAGATCTGGGATTTCGAGGACCTCAAGGATATGGCTGACATGGAAGCGATCGCCGAGTTCAGAAAGAACGCCCTGAACCCGAACCACGCAGTGGAAAAGGGCCAGGCGCAGAACCCGGACGTCTTCTTCCAGATCAACGAGACCAGGAACAAGTTCTACGACGCTATGCCGGAGCTTGTCCAGTCCTACATGGACAAGGTCAACGCAAAGCTCGGCACCGACTATAAGCTGTTCAACTACTATGGCGCTCCGGATGCTGAGGAAGTCATCATCGCCATGGGCTCCGTCAACGACACCATCGAGGAGACTGTCGACTACCTGATGAAGCAGGGCCGCAAGGTCGGCGTCGTCAAGGTCCGCCTCTACAGGCCGTTCAGCGCGAAGCACCTGCTCGAAGCCATCCCGAAGACTGTGAAGTTCATCAATGTTCTTGACAGGACCAAGGAAGCCGGCTCCCTCGGCGAGCCGCTGTGGCTCGATGTCGTCGCTGCCCTCCAGGGCACCGAGTTCAAGGATGTCCCGGTCTTCGGCGGACGCTACGGCCTCGGCTCCAAGGACACCACCCCGAGAGATATCGTCGCGACCTTCGACAACCACGATAAGAAGCGCTTCACCATCGGCATCGTGGACGATGTCACGAACCTGTCCCTTCCGGTCGGCCCGTCCCTGGTCACCACTCCGGAAGGCACCACGAACTGCAAGTTCTGGGGCCTCGGCGCAGACGGTACTGTCGGCGCGAACAAGAACTCCATCAAGATCATCGGCGACAACACCGATATGTACGCACAGGCTTACTTCGATTATGACTCCAAGAAGTCCGG
>CACXDR010000116.1 GCA_902766415.1 uncultured Lachnospiraceae bacterium | reverse complement strand
TATTACCGCCTGAGCGTGATCCCGTTCGCGCTTCCGCCGCTCAGGGAGCGGCCGGAGGACATCATCCCGCTTGCCAGGCACTTTATCGGGAACTACAACCGGAAGGTGCAGAAATCCGTGCGGGGCATCTCGAATGAGGTGGCGGCCATCTTTTTAAGCTATGACTGGCCGGGCAACGTCCGCGAGCTTGAGAACGCGGTCGAGTATATGATGAATTTCGAGCAGAACGCGATCCTTACGGTGGGCACGCTGCCGCCGCGGCTCCGCGAGAAGAAGGGCGCGGACGTGCAGGAGGCCGGCCTTCCCGGGGAGGGCGGAGGAACGCTGAAGGAGCGCGTGGCGCGTTTCGAGGCAGGCGTCTTCCGGGATTTCCTTGAGGCGCATGACGGGAAGCCGACTGTTCCGGACATCCGCTCGTTCTGTGACGAGCTGAAGATCAGCACGGCGACCTACTACAGGAAGCAGGCGGAATACCAGAAGGGATGACAGTCTTAAGTATCACGTTTGAGAATTGTTTCTCATTTTTAAGAATTAATAAAGGCAGCCTTTTTCAGAATTGATAATCAGCGGGCGTGAAGATCCGGTCTTCCGCCCGTTTTTTATTACCTAAATACAGAATACTTTGTGCATGATCCTCAAAACTTTGTGCATGATCCTCAAAACGCGCTTTCCGGAAAAGATGGCATGAATATTGCTTAACAGAAGGTAAGATCATTAGGGGTAATGATCATTCCGCACACTTTCCTGAAAGGAGTAAAAGTATATGAAAAAGGTGATGTCTCTTGTTCTTGCTGGATCGATGATGATGGGTCTTGCGGCATGCGGCGGCGGTTCCTCCGCTTCCACGACTGCGGCAGCGACGACCGCGGCGGCAGGCGGCGCGGCGGCTGAGACCACGGCTGCGGCATCCGGCCCGGCTTATGACAAGCTCAACATCAAGTTCAGCTACGCGACCGGCGACACCGGCATGGACGGCGTGACCGCGATCAAGTTCGAGGAGCTTGTCGAGGAGCGCAGCGGCGGAGCGATCCAGGTCGACCGTTATCCGAACTGCCAGCTTTCCGGCGGCGACATGCAGCGCCACGTTGAGATGATGGTCGCGGGCGGCGCCTTCGAGATGGCGATCATCTCCGAGACCTCCTTCAACGTCATCGACAATGATTTCTACGCAAACGCGCTTCTGTTCGCGAACCCGACCTACGAGGATATGTACAAGAACTTCGACGGCGAGCTCGGAAAGTACATCGGCACCGTCTATGAGAAGTACAACATCAAGTATTTCTACACCCTGCCGAACGGCATCCAGCACCTGACCGACAACAAGCGCCCCATCCACACGGTCGCGGATATGAAGGACCTCAAGATGCGCGCTTACGGCGACACCCAGATGAAGATGCAGCGCGCAATGGGCGCAGACCCGGTCAACATGAGCTTCTCCGAGCTGTACAGCGCGCTTCAGACCGGTACTGTCGACGGCCAGACCAACGGCTACCAGACCATGTGGTCCGCTTCCTTCCAGGAAGTCCAGAAGTATGTCTGCGAGTGCGGCATCATCTGCTCCGCTTATGACATCCTTGCCGACAAGCGCCAGTGGGACAAGTGGTCCCCGGATACCCAGGCCCTCATCGACGAGTGCGCTCATGAGGCTGCCCTCTATGCCCGCCAGTACATGAACGACCAGGAAGCTATGTGCAAGCAGGCGTTCCTTGACGCCGGCTGCGAGATCTATGTCCCGACCGCAGAAGAGCTGCAGACCTTCAAGGATGCTGTCCAGCCGGTCAACGACGAGATCATGACCCTCTTAAGCCCGGAGTGCATCAAGGCTCTCGGCCTCTGATAAAAGGTCAGAAAACGGAAAGCGCGCGGTACCGTGCCGCGTGACGGCCCGTCTGAAACAAAAGTTTCCGGAGTGACTGATCCTGCTCTCCCGGGGCGTGAACGTCCCGGGAGAGATATTCCATGTAAAAGGGGGCACTTTAATCCTTATGGCAGACAACAACGAAAACAAAAAAGAGGAGCGGGCCCTGGACTTTGAATCCATTCTCTGCTCGGTCATCCTGATGGTCATGCTGACCCTGGTGTTCCTGGGCGTCGTTTCCAGGTACATCCTCCACTTCTCGTTCGCATTTACCGAGGAGCTGGTCTGCGCCATGTTCGTCCTGCTCGGCACCGTCGGCAGCTCGATCGGCGTCAAGCTCCGCAGCCTTTACACGCTGGACCTCCTGACGGGGTCTCTTAAGCCGAAGATGCAGGTGAAGATGTTCATTCTCACCAGCTTCCTCACCCTGATCGCTGCCGGGTTCCTTACGGCCTGCAGCTTTACCATGATCAAAACGCAGATCATGATGCACAACGTCAGCGTTGCGCTTCGTGTTCCTGCCTGGTTATATACACTTTGCGTCCCGTTCGGCCTGGTGCTCGTCATGTTCCGGAGCATCCAGAACATCGTGAAGGAGATCAGGCACCTTAAGACTATGGACGAGGAGGGCAAAGCATGACTGCAGCACTGCTTTTAGGCGTATTCAGCATCTGCGTCGCGATCGGCGCTCCGATCGGCACCGGCATGTGCCTTGCCAGTGTCGTCACCCTGGTCGTGACAAAAATGGGCTTCGCGATGGTTCCGTACAACTACTACGCGGCCCTTTCCAAGTTCCTGCTTCTGGCGATCCCGTTCTTCATCCTCGCCGGAAACATCATGGAGAAGTCTGATATCTCCACCAAGCTGATCAACTTCGCCCAGAGCTTCGTCGGACATATCCGCGGCGGGCTCGGCCTGGTCTGCGTCGTCGTCGCCTGCTTCTTCGCGGCGATCTCCGGCTCCGGCCCCGCGACGGTCGCGGCGCTCGGCTCCATCGTCATCCCCGCAATGGTCAAGGTCGGATATGACGTGGGCGATGCTTCCGCCCTCATGGCGACCGCCGGCGGTATCGGCATCATCATCCCGCCGTCCATCTCCTTCGTCGTCTACACCTCCCTGGTCGGTATCTCCACCGGTACGCAGTTCATGGCCGGTATCGTCCCGGGCCTTGTCATGGGCGCCGCGCTGTTCTGCGCGTCCATGTACGTCACCCGCCGGAGCAATCTTGACAAGCTTCCGAAGGCCGGCGCGAAGCAGCGCTGGAACGCGTTCAAGGACGCTTTCTGGGGCCTGATGATGCCGGTCATCATCCTGGGCGGTATCTACGGCGGTATTTTCACCCCGACCGAGGCGGCAGCGGTCGCGGCAGTCTACGGACTGTTCGTCGGCATCGTCATCTACCGCACGGTACGCGGCAGACAGCTCCTTGACATCGTGATCGACTCCGCGTGCCAGTCCGGCGCAATGATGTGGAACATGGGCAACGCGGGCCTGATGGCGTGGGTCATGTCGGTCTCCGGCATCTCCGCCATGATCACGAACCTCCTGAACAGCGTGGTCCAGGGACGTCTCGCGATCTTCATCATCATCGCGAACATCCTCGTCCTGATCGCAGGCTGCTTCATCGACGGAAACTCGATCATGTACATTTTCGTGCCGATCTTCCTGCCCATCGCGTCGGCGCTTGGCATGAACCTTTATCACCTCGGCGTTATCCTTGTCATGAACGTCGCGATCGGCCAGGTCACCCCGCCGGTCGGCTGCAACCTGTATGTCGCGTGCGGTATCGCCCACATCCAGGTCGCGAGGATCGTCAAGCCGGTCGTTCCGTACATCATCGCTTCGACCGTCGCCCTGATCCTGGTTTCCTGCTTCCCGATGCTTGCGGTCGGTCTCCCGACTCTGCTCGGAGGCTGAGCTTAAGATTCATATCAGTGGGATAAGGACCCCGCTTCTTTTAAGGAAAGGAGAAACAAAATGAAGAGTAAATGGGTACTTGCGCAGCTCACAAATGTCGGAGATCCGGCTGAGAACCTTGAGAAGGCGAAGAAGTACGCGAAGCAGGCGTATGAGGAATACCATCCGGATTTCATGATCTTCCCGGAGGTCTACATGACCCATTATCCGCAGGGAACTCCGATGGAGACGGTCCTCGCTGCGGCGCAGCCGCTGGACGGCCCGTTCGTCACCGGGATGCGCGAGCTTGCGAAGAAGTATCACATGTGGATGGTGTTCGGCATGAGCGAGCCGGCAGGAGACAGGAAGACCAACACCACGGTCATGCTGAATTCCGACGGTGAGATCGTCAGCTCCTACAGGAAGACCCATCTTTACGACGCATTCGGCTATTTTGAGTCCGCGACCACCTGCCCGGGCGACAAGTTCTTTGAGCCGGTCGACACGCCGTTCGGAAAGCTCGGCATGTTCGTCTGCTACGAGGTCCGTTTCCCGGAGGTCTCCCGTTACCAGCGCATGAAGGGCGCCGAGATCCTTCTCATGCCGACCGCATGGGCGGAGGGACGTCTTAAGAGCCAGCAGTTCCACACCCTGATCAACGCGCGCGCCATCGAGAACGGCTGCTTTGTCGTCGCCTGCGACCTCTGCTCCGAGGGTTCCATGGGCGAGAGCGTCGTCGTTGACCCGATGGGCGTCAACATCGCCGCTGCCGGCGAGCGCGAGCAGCTCCTGTTCGCGGAGATCGACACGGACCGTGTTCCGGAAGTCCGCAGGAAGGTGCCGTCCTACGACCAGCGCCGTCCGGACCTCTATTGCAACTAAAGCATACCGGCTGTCCTGCAGCATAGGATCCTGGTTCAGTGCGGGAAGGGTTCATGGCAGCCCTTCCCGCTTCTGTATTTACGCTCCGCAGACGGATGTTCTGCGTGAACGGGCGTATGGTATCTGACTATGAACAATAAAACGCGCGGCTATCTGAACGCCCTGATCTCCGGAGCGCTCTTTGGTTTCATCCCGATCCTTACGCTCCCCCTGATCCGCGGGGGACGCGTGTCCAGCCCGTTCACCGTGCTGGTGCGTATGCTGGTGCCCGGCCTCCTGCTTCTTCCGTTCACCATAAGGAAGCTGAAGCTGAAAATGACGTCTCTCCCGAAGCTGTGGGAGCTGGTCATCGCGGCGACCCTCTACTCGGGCACGTCCATTCTTCTCTACGCGGCGTATAACTATATTCCCTCCGGGATCGGGATCACGCTCCACTATATGTACCCGCTCGTCGCGATGGTCATAAGCACCGTCCTTTTCCGCCAGCGGTTCAGCATGACGGCGGTCGGGGCCATGCTCGCGGCGTTCGCCGGCATCGTCCTGCTCTGCGACGTTTCGGCGCTGCCGGAGAACGCGTTCTTCGGGATCCTTCTCGCGGCGACGTCCTCCGTGACCTTCGGATCCTATCTGGTCTTCCAGGAGCAGAGGCATTTCGGCATCTATGACGTCCTCGCCGTCTATGACGTGATGGCGCTTCTGGACAGCGTGATCCTCCTCGCGTACACCTGCGCGACCGGACAGATGACCATGGGGATCACCGCCGGGGAGTGGGCGGTCCTCTTTGCCGCCGCCGGGTTCGCGATCTTCGCGAATCTTATGCTGCTGAAGGCCATACACCTGGTCGGTTCGGTCTACACGTCGATCCTCGGGACGCTCGAGCCCATCGTGTGCACGATCGGCGGCGCGCTGGTCCTGAAGGAGCATATCAGCTTAAGGACGGTCATCGGAAGCGCCCTGGTGCTCACGGCGGTCGTGGTGGTCATCCTGAACAATGTAAAACGGACGCCTGTCAGCCGGCATGACTGAACGGCGGGACGGAAAATACTCCTGCGGAAGCAGCTTACGCCCGCCCGCAGGGCCAATGAAGAAAGAGAGGCAAAACAATGGCGATCCATGAACTTATGAAGCTCACATCCTCCCAGGTCATGGAAGGCGGGTACGACAAGGCGATCCTCGCGATCGGCTCCTGCGAGGCGCACGGCTTCCATCTCGCTTCCGGCACCGACACGCTGGTATCCTATATGCTTTCCTGCAGGATCGCGGACGAGGTCCCGGGCCTTCTGGTCCTTCCGCCGGTCACGGTCGGCTACAGCGCGCACTATGACACGTTCCCGTTCTCCCTGACGCTCAGCTACGACACGGTCACGCAGGTGATCTACGACCTCATCGAGTCCGTCCTGAGAAACGGCATCAGCCATATTTTCCTGATGAACGGCCACGACGGAAATATTGCCCCGATCGAGATCGCCAGCAGGAAGATCAAGGAAAAGTACCCGCAGGCGCGGATCGCCTCCCTGCCCGAATGGTGGGTCATCGCAGGAAAGCTGCTTCCGGAGGGGACCTTCGAGGTGTGGAACGGCTTAGGCCACGCGGGCGAGGGCGAGAGCTCCATCGCGTACTATCTCTATCCGCAGTGGAACCAGCCGGAGAAGGCAGGCTGCGTGGTGCCCGACAGGCTTCCGGAGAACGTCGACATCAAGTGGGATTTCTCCGAGCTCACGAACTGCGCCATGACGGGCGATGCAACGAAGGCGACGCCCGAGAAGGGGCGCCTCATGACGGAGGCGCTGGTGAAGTGCGTCGCCGACGCCCTGAAGGAGCTGGACGCGAACGGATGGGATTACAGGACGACGAAGATCCGCTGAAGGGCCGCGTGATGATTCGCGAATGAAACGCAGATGAAACGCCGGTATTCCACGGCGGACACCAGTGGAAATACCGGCTGTTTATGTCAGAAGGATCAGCCGCGCCGTTTCTTCCGTGTGGTAATACCGGCTGTTCTATTGCGGAAGAAAATGTCCGGGCCGGGGGAATCCTGCACGGAAGTTCCGGCGGCTCTGATTCGTGCGGGAAAGCTGCGGCAGCAGCTTTTTTTTTATGGGAAACAAGTGGCGGGGGAGATGGTATAATGAAAGCGGTACCGGTGTCAGGGTTTCAGTATGGCGCGAAAGCAGCGGTTTTCCTAAGAACATACGGGGGAACGGAATGGACAGAGTGTTAGCGGATATACGGAGGGAGCTCAGCGACAGGAGGCAGGCCAGGCTCCATCATCTGAAGGAGATCTACAGATCGGTTTCGGACAAGGATGATGTCCTGTATCATTATACGGATTATCTTGCCTTTAACGGGATCCTGCGGGACCGGGAGCTCAGGGTGAACAACGTCAGGAACATGAACGATACGGCCGAGATGGAGCTGTTCATGAACGGCATTTTCCGCGCGGTGGAGCGGCGGCTCGAGGAGGAGCATGCGAACGAGAAGCTGGAGAAGCTCAGGGAGCTCGCGAAGGAGCTGAACAGGAAGTATTTCGACTATGCGGCCTACGCGGCCTGCTTTTCCACCTACCGGGATGATGCTTCCCAGTGGGAGCGGTACGCGAACCGGGGCAAGGGCGTCTGCCTGGGGATCGACAGGAAGGTCCTCGAGCGGATGACGGGCGGCGCGGTCACCCTGCAGAAGGTGTATTACCAGGATGACGTGGAGACGCACCCGCTGGTGCGGAAGCTGTACGACCTGACGATGTCGGAGGAGGTCTTCACGGAGGACAATCCCGCCCTGAAGGCGGCCCTTGCGGACTGCTGGCGGAACTCCGCGTCCTTCAAGCATCCGTCGTTTTCCAGCGAGCACGAGGTGCGGCTGGTGGTCATGCCCTTCGGGGCGTCGGACTTTGACGTGAAGGCCCGCTACCATGTGACAAGGGAGAGGATCAAGAAGTATTATCCGCTGGATCTCGATGCCATGTGCCGGAAAGCCGGGTCAAGCCTTGAGGAGCTGATCACGGAGATCATCGTAGGACCGGAATCCACCCAGTCCATACCGATCATCCAGGACTACCTGAGAGACCTGTCCCTCGACAGCCTGACGGACCGGGTATGCCTGTCCGACTGCCCGCTGCGGAGCAAAATGTAAGGACCCTGTCCCGCCTGCCGCCGTTAAAAACGGCGGCCTTCGCATTTTAGGTCATGCAGGATATTGTGCGGGCTTTTTCTGAAAGCTATAATGATAACAGGGAGCG
>CACXDR010000115.1 GCA_902766415.1 uncultured Lachnospiraceae bacterium | reverse complement strand
CCGGCACCACGCCCCCATAAAGGGTATGCATCTCGATCTGGGAGTAGATCACGTTGGACAGCACCGTCCGGCCGTTTCGTACGACAGCGGCCGCTGTCTCGTCACAGGAACTCTCGATCGCCAGGATCGCAAGGTCTTCGTTTCCCAAATCCTTATTCCTCCATGAAATTCAGTTCCAGATCTTTTCCGTCCTTGCAGGTATAGCTCTGCGGAAAAATATCCCTGGCTTTGTCCAGATAATCATCCGGGCGGACCAGCGCCGGGCTGTAATGGGTCAGCCACAGCTGCGCCACACCGGCGGTTTTCGCGATCTGGGCGGCTTCCTGGAACATCATATGCTTCTTTTCCTTTGCCTTCGCGATCTGATCCTCCTCCCCGTACATTCCTTCGCAGATGAACAGGTCGGATCCCGCCGCGTTTTTTACGATCGAATCCGCCGGTCTGGTATCGGTCACATAGGTGACCTTGATCCCCTTTCGCGGCGGACCGAGAACCATATCCGGGGTGTAGGTGATACCGTCCGCTTCGATCGTGTTTCCCTTTTGGAGAGGATTCCAGTATCTCAGAGGAATCCCCAGGGCATTGGCATTTTCCGCGCTGAATTTCCCGGCGCGCAGGATCTCAAGACTATAACCGTAACAAATGACATTGTGATTGACCCGGAAAGCGGTGATCCGGTATCCATTCAGCTCCAGGGTCTCCTGGGCGCCGGAAAGCTCGATAAAACGGATCGGAAACGGAAGCTCCGGCGCGATCACCCTGAGGGCTCCCACTACCCTCTCCAGGCCTTTCGGGCCCACCATCGTGAGGGGCTCCGTCCGTTCGGCATTTCCCATCGTGAGCAGAAGGCCGGGAAGGCCGGCAATGTGGTCCCCATGATAGTGGGTAAAGCAGATGGTGTCGATCGGCTTAAACCCAAGGCCTTTCTGGCGGATCGCAACCTGCGTCCCTTCGCCGCAGTCGATCAGCAGGCTGCTGCCGTTAAACCGGGCATAAAGCGATGTCAGCCACCGTTTGGGCAGCGGCATCATGCCGCCGGTTCCCAGTAAACAAATATCCAGCATCGTTTCCTCACTTTCCAGAAACAGTTTTTAAGCCGTATGCACCTGTTGTGTCCGGACCGATCCGGGCGGCTTACGAGGCTTCCCTCCGGGTCATCAGCACCGCGTCTTCCTTCGGATCCGAATAATAGGCTTTGCGTATGCCGTCCTCCGTAAACCCGCACCTGGCATAGAGCCGTCTCGCGGAACCGTTTCCTTCCCGGACCTCGAGGTGGACGGTGGTCACGCCAAGATCCTTCGCAATCCGCAGCATCCCATCCAGCATAAAATACCCGATCCCCTCGCACCGCCTTTCCGGGCGGACACACACATTTGTGATGTCCCCTTCATCCAGGGTTTTCAGCATCCCGCAGTATCCCAGGATCTCTTCCTTTTCCTCCACAACAAAAAACAGGGCATAATCCTTCATCAGGAAACCCAGAAATCCTTCCTTTGACCAGGGATCCGAAAAAACCCGGTTCTCGATCTCCATGACCCTGTCAAGATCCTCCACCCGCATCTCCCGCAGTGTCATTTTTCGTCCTCCAGGGGCTTTGAGGGGGATCCGTTTTTCCCTTCCCCGTCCGTTACCACATAGTGGCCGGTTTGCGCAGGCTCAGCCTGACCCCCGTTTTTGTCCGCATTTCTTTCCGCCTGGGAACGGCGCAGATAAATCGGGGCATGTTCCGCCGCGTCCTCCGTCAGACCCCTGGCATAGAGGACCGCTCCGAGCGCCGCCACCGCGCCTGCTCTTTGCCTGGCCACATGGCCCGGCGCATACGAATGGGGGACCGTCAGGAGGGTGTCGATCCTGTCTTTGTAAACGGGAACGCCGTCCCCCAGGAAGATCACCTTCTCATTCATGTCTTCCAGCATCCGGCACAGCTCCTGGACCGACCGCGGGGCTTGTGGTACGATCGTCTCCAGGCTGTGGTCAGGGAACCGGTAAATCCCGGTATACACCTGCTGCCGCCTGGCGTCCATGATCGGGCAGAT
>CACXDR010000114.1 GCA_902766415.1 uncultured Lachnospiraceae bacterium | reverse complement strand
GTATATTCGCTGATCGCGGAGGCGGAAAGCCACGCGCACGGGGTCCCTGTCACGGAGATCCATTTCCATGAGGTCGGGACCATGGACGCGGTCGCGGATATCACGGCGGTCTGCATGCTGATGGAACGCCTGTCTCCGGACCAGGTCATCGTATCCCCGGTCCATACAGGCAGCGGCCAGGTGCGCTGCGCCCACGGGATCCTGCCGGTCCCGGCGCCCGCGACCGCCTTTATCCTGCGCGGCGTCCCGGTCTTCGGGGGAGGCATCAAGGGAGAGCTGTGCACGCCGACCGGCGCGGCTTTGTTAAAGCATTTCGCGACGAGGTTCGGGGACATGCCGGTCATGAGGACCTCGGCCATCGGCTACGGCATGGGAAAAAAGGATTTTCCGGCCGCAAACTGCGTCCGGGCCCTGCTCGGGGAAACGGACGATGCCGGCGATGTGGTCGCGGAGCTCTTCTGCAATCTTGACGATATGACAGCGGAGGCCGCCGGATTTGCCATGGAGCAGCTTCTTCTTGCGGGAGCCCTGGAGGTCTACACAGTCCCGGCGCAGATGAAAAAATCGCGTCCCGGCATGCTGCTTGCGGTCATGTGCCGCGAAAAGGACAGGGACGAAATGATCCGCCTCATTTTCAGGCATACCACGACGCTTGGCGTACGCGAGAATATCTGCCGCCGCTACACCCTGTCCCGCAGGGAAGAAACGGTAGCGACCGGATACGGCGAGGTGCGGAAAAAGGTGTCGGAGGGATACGGCGTCACCAGGATGAAGTATGAATATGAGGATCTCGCCCGCATCGCGCGGGAAAACGGCATGAGCCTCGCGGAGGTCATAAGGGCTGCCGACGGAAACGGCAGGTAAGCCCGGCTATGCGGGCAGCCTGTAAGCAGGCAGTGCTGCGGATGAAAGGCACAGGGCCGGGATACGCCGGCGGCCTGCGCATGGTACGAAAAACAGAAAAGAGGCTGTCTCATCAGACTGATCACCGGCCGGGTCCCCTGTGGAGACCCGGCCGGGAAACAGCTGCGTGGGACAGCCTCTTATCGTTCTGTAGACCTTTTTCTTACAGGCCTTCTGCCTGCCGGTTAAAGCAGTCCCGGTGCCGGGACTGCCGCGCAGGCGTTACGACAGCTCCTTTACCATCGCGAGCGTAAGCTTCAGGAAATGGCTGATCGCCGCGTCCTGGAAGCGGTCATACTGCTCCGCGGCCTCCCCGGAGGCCTTGTCCGAGATCGCCCGGATAATAAGGTACGGGACGCGGTTCAGGTACGCGACCTGGGCGATCGCGGCGCCCTCCATTTCGGCGCACCAGCCATGGAAATTCTCAGAGATGTACGCCTTCTTTTCCGGGCTCGAGACGAACACGTCTCCGCTTGCCACCCGGCCGCGGAACACGCTGATCTCCGGGTTCACCTCGCGGCAGCAGCGCTCCGCGACATCGAGCAGGCGTTCGTCCGCGGGAAACGCGCTGGTCTCCATGCGCGGGATCACGCCGAGAGGATACCCGAAGCCCACGCAGTCAAAGTCATGCTGGACCGCGTCCGTGCTGAGGACGATGTCGCCGATGTTCACATCGTCCGCCAGTCCTCCCGCGATCCCGGTATTCAGGATGCAGTCCACGCCGTAGCGGCAGCAGAGGATCTGCGCGCAGGCGGCGGCATTGACCTTCCCGATCCCCGAGCAGACGACGACCGCGTCCTTTCCCTCCAGCTTTCCCCGGTTAAAGACCATGCCCGCGGTCTCCTCCGAGACCGTATCCGTCATGTGCGCCTTCAGCCCGGCAACCTCTTCTTCCATTGCCCCGATGATTCCGATCATAGTGACAGTTCCTTTCATTGCTTTTTTTGTTCGCCGATACTATGATAAAAACATATTTTTTCTTTCCACATCATACCTGTAAAAAAGAGGTTCGTCCATGAAAAAAATCATTCTTACCGGCGGAGGCACCGCAGGCCACGTCACGCCGAACATCGCCCTTATCCCGAAGCTTAAGGAGGCGGGCTTTGAGATCCTTTACGTCGGTTCCTACGAGGGGATCGAGAAAAAGCTGATCGAAAACGAGGGGATCCCGTACCGGGGCATTTCTTCCGGGAAGCTGAGGCGCTATTTCGACCTGAAGAATTTCTCGGACCCGTTCCGCGTCCTGAAGGGCTTCCGCGAGGCGTCGAAGATCATCAAGGAGTTCCAGCCGGATATCGTTTTTTCGAAGGGCGGCTACGTCGCGGTCCCGGTGGTCCGCGCGGCGGGCCTTAAGAAGATCCCGGTCGTGATCCACGAGTCCGACATGACGCCCGGGCTTGCGAACAAGCTTTCCTACAGCGCGGCGGCGAAGATCTGCTGCAACTTCCCGGAGACGCTCCAGTACCTTCCGGAGGACAAGGCGGTCCTGACCGGCTCGCCGATCCGCGCGGAGCTTCTTTCCGGAAACGCGGAGCGCGGCCGCGGGATCACCGGGCTCCCGGCGGACAGGCCCGTGATCCTGGTCATCGGCGGAAGCCTCGGCTCGAAGGTCGTGAACGAGGCGGTCCGGGCGGCGCTGCCGGAGCTCCTCAAGGAGTATTCCGTCCTCCATCTCTGCGGCAAGGGAAACCTGGACGCGTCGCTTGAGGGCACGGAGGGATACCGCCAGTACGAGTATGTTTCGGCGGACCTTAAGGATATGTTCGCGCTTGCGGACCTTATGATCAGCCGCGCCGGGGCGAACTCGATCTGTGAGATCCTTGCGCTCAGGAAGCCGAACGTCCTGATCCCGCTTTCCGCGAAGGCGAGCCGCGGGGACCAGATCCTGAACGCGCGCTCCTTTGAGAACCAGGGCTTTTCCTGTGTCCTTGAGGAGGAGGAGCTGACGGCGGAGACGCTGCTTCAGGCGGTGAAGAGCACCTTCGGGGACCGCGGGACGTACATCGCGGCCATGGAAAAGAGCACCGCGGGGAACGGTGTTGAGGCGGTCATGAAGCTGATCCTGGAGCTGACGGGAGG
>CACXDR010000113.1 GCA_902766415.1 uncultured Lachnospiraceae bacterium | reverse complement strand
GTGCCTTCATCTGTTTCCGCGGCGCTGGCCTCCGCCGTATGGGCAGCGGCTTTTCCGGTTTCAGAGGCTTTGGCCTCCGCCGTACGCGAAGCGGCTTCTCCGGTTTCAGAGGCGCTTCCTTCCGGCATATGCCCCGGGGCTTCTCCGATCTCCACAGCCATGCCTTCTGCCGTATGTCCGGGAGCTGCTCCTGTTTCTCCCGGCATAGCTGCCGCAGTCTCCGCCGCGGCCGGGCCGGAGGCTTTCCCCTGGCCGGTCCGTCTCTCCGTCAGCATCGCGACGAAGATGATAGCTCCGATAAGAAGGAGCGTTGCCGTGACCAGGAGAAGCCTGGTCTTTTTTTCTGATCCATCCATGACTCGATTCCCCATGATCCAAGATTATGTAACCTGCTGAATGTTCATTATAGCACATGCGGAAGGACCCCGGAAGCAGTACTTCCGTCTCTCCCGGAGGATGTCCTTCCGCAGTCATCCCGCGGCGCGGACCATGGAAGCCCCTGCGGAGGAAGGTCTTGTGACAGGAGTGAAAGAGACTTATAATTTTATACAGACAATAATAATGTTCAGGGTACGGAATCAGGTGCAGTATGGCAGAAATCCAGAAAAAACCCGGCGGGACACGGGATATGACACAAGGTCCCATTTTAAGACAGCTGCTTCTATTCTCCGTGCCGCTTCTCTTCGGAAACATTTTCCAGATGCTCTACAACACGGTGGATTCCATCGTGGTAGGGAATTTTGTCGGAAAAGAGGCGCTTGCGGCGGTCGGCTCCACCACCATGATCATCAACATGCAGGTGTTCTTTTTCAACGGCTTTTCCGTGGGCGCCGGCGTCGTGATCGGGCAGCGCTTCGGCGCGAAGCAGACAGAGAAGCTGCACAGGGCGGTCGAGACCACCATGGCGCTGACCTTCGTGTTCTGCGTGCTGTTCACTATCATCGGCGTGTCCTACGTGAAGCCGATGCTCCGTTTCATGGCGACGCCGGACGATGTGTTTGACGACGCGACACGCTACCTTACCATTTACTTTGCGGGGATCTCGGGGCTCCTCATCTACAACATGGGCAGCGGTATCCTCCGGGCTGTCGGTAACACGGTCCTGCCGCTCATGTTCCTGATGCTGACCAGCCTTATGAACATCGTCCTCGATCTTTTCTTCGTGGTGTTCCTCCACCTCGCGATCGAGGGCGTGGCGTACGCGACGATCCTGTCCCAGTTCATCTCGGCGATCCTAACTTTGCGCCTGCTTTCCGGGACGAAGGAGATCTACCGGCTGACGTGGAGAGACCTCCGGATCGATCCGGCCGTGGCGCGGCGCATTTTTTCCGTGGCGCTGCCGACCGGCATCCAGTCTGTTATCACGTCGTTTTCCAACATTTTCGTCCAGGCGTACATCAACTTTTTCGGATCAAGCTGCATGGCCGGCTGGAGCTGCTACAACAAGCTTGACCAGATGGTGTTCCTGCTCACCCAGAGCATTGCCATGGCGACGACGACCTTCGTGAGCCAGAACATCGGCGCGAAACAGGAGGAGCGGGCAGACCGGGGCACAAATACCGCGGTCCTTCTTGCTGTCTCAACGATCATCGTGTCGGGCGGCCTTCTCGTCCTGAACGCGAGAACAGCGGTACGGCTTTTCACGCGGGACGAGTCCGTGATCGCGTACGGCGTCATGTTCATTCAGACCAATACCATGTTTATCCTGTTTAACGGCGTGAACCACGTTTTCGCGGGGGCGCTTCGCGGGAGAGGAAACTCCCGCGGGCCTATGGTGATCATGCTCCTCGGCTTCGTGCTGTTCCGCCAGATCTATCTCTTTGTCCTGACGCGCTTTATCTCCAACACGCCGCGGCCGGTCGGCTTCAGCTATCCTGTGGGGTGGATGATGACCATGTTCATGGAGGTCGCGTATTATATGTACTGGGTGCGCGGGACCGGAAAAAAGAAGGTGGCTGCACGGTAACCAGCCAGTTATAATAAACGGAGGAACGGTGCATGAGACTGCGGTGTCTTTTACTGGCAGGGGGCATCTGCATGGCCCTGCTCGCGGCATGTGCGGGAAAGCCCGCGAACGAAACCGGAACGGAGGCGGTGATGGAAACGATGGCGAAGGCAGCGGAAACAACTGTAAACGTAACAGAAACAACTGCGGGGGCGGGACCCGGTCCTCTGTCTGAGGTCGAATGGGACTGGAGCCGTTCCGGAATGATGAAAGGGGACTACGAGAAGTCCTCCATGCGGCTTTTCAGGGAGAACGGGGAAGGCAGGTTCATTTTCATGGAAATGGAGCCTTACGAGCCGGAGATCATCCGTGTCTACCGGGCAGAGGACGATGCTTTTGAAAGGCTTCAGGAGCTTTCGGACCGGTATGGCCTGCCGGACTGGGATCCGAAGCCCGCGGATCAGGAGGCGGGAATGTTTGCCCTGGATGAAACGCGGTCGGAAAGCATCAGGCTCATCTTCCGGGGACCTGACGGGGAAAAGGACCGCACAACGAAGCGGACCATTAACCGGAAGAATACGGAAGGTCATGACAGGGAGATCTTTGAAGGGATCTACAGTCTTCTGAAGGACTGTGTGAAGCCGGAAAACCTGCTTGAGACAAGGAAGGAGAAGAACCCGTACGGATATCTTAAGATCTTCCGCGGCGCAGGCGCGGAGCCGTCCGGTGGGAACATGTGGAAATGCCCTGCCTGCGGCTTTGCGAAAAACGAAGGAAAGTTCTGCTCGGAGTGCGGCGAGCCCCGCCCGAAGTGAACTTAAGACACTCGAAAAGCCGGAAGAAAACGAAGAAGGCTGCCGTCTTTAGTAAATAACCATACTAAAGACGGCAGCCTTCGTTTGATTACGGCAGACTTCAGATCCCGATCTTTTCGAGGAAGTAGCGGATCTGGACCTTCCACCAGGGCCAGTCGTGGTTCACGTCGAAGCCCCAGTAATCCACCCAGGCGTTGATGCCCTTGGAGCGGAGGATGGGATCCAGACGGCGGGTGCCGGCAAGGAGCGGCCCCTCCCACGCGCCCTGTCCGACGCAGATGATGATATTCGAATGATTGTACATATCGATGTAGGGGTGGTCCAGCGGCATGTTGGAAAGGAACGCGCAGGGGTCGTTGTTGTAGACCAGCTCGTCCATATAGCCGTTGTACATATCGTTCGTGTCATAAAGGCCGGAGCATGCGATGCAGCCGCGGAACAGGTCCGGGCGGCGGAACATGAAGTTCGCGGCATGGTAGGCGCCCATGGAGAAGCCGGTGATCAGGATGCGGTCCTGCCAGCCGCTGATCTCATGGATCCTGGGCACCAGCTCGTTGCACACGTAGCGGTACCAGGCCTCGTGGCGGCGGATCCGGTGATACGGGTCCCCGTTCACGTCCGATACGGTCTCCGAATCGATCGTGTCGAAGGAGAAGAGGCGGATGCGTCCCTGGTCCAGATAGTCGCGCAGGGTGTCCAGCATGCCGAAGCCCTCCCAGTCGAAGAAACGGCCGTTCTGGCAGGGGACCGCGAGCAGCGGGACGCCGCCCCAGCCGTAGGATTTGAATTCCATGTCACGGCCGAGCTCGTGGCTGTATTCCTTATAGTACTGAATATCCATAATGTTTGTTTCCTTTCTAAAGGGACCGGAAGGCGGAGGCCTTCCTTTCCGGCAGAAGACGCGCGGGTCTTGCCCTTTTTGATTTATTGCGTTAAACTGGTGAAACAGAAACACCGGTCAAACTTACGTTCAATCATATCATACTTTTTACGCGCTTAATGGAGGCTGTAATGAATTTTGTATTTATTTCCCCGAATTTTCCGGTTGCTTATTCTCATTTCTGCATGGGACTGCACGAGAACGGCGTGAACGTCCTCGGGATCGGTGACGCAAGCTATGATTCCCTCAACGGCGAACTGAAGGAAGCTCTGACAGAATACTACAAAGTGGACGATCTCCGCAACTATGACCAGATGATCCGCGCCATGGGGCATTTTACGGCGAACTACGGAAAGATCGACTGGGTGGAGTCAAACAACGAGTTCTGGATGGAGCTGGACGCTTCGCTCCGCACGGACTTCAACATCCTGACAGGCCTGAAGTCCGACCAGATCATGCGCTTCCGCTCCAAGACGGCGATGAAGAAGTACTATGAGAAGGCAGGCGTGCCGGTGGCGAGGTATTCCCCGGTCGTGGATATGGAAACGGCCCAGGCGTTCATTCAGGAGGTCGGCTATCCGGTGATCGTGAAGCCGGACCGCGGTGTCGGCGCGGAAGCGACCTGGCGTCTCGAGAATGATGAGGACCTGCGGGAATTCTTCCACCAGGTGCCCGAGATCCCGTACGTGATGGAGGAGTTCATCACCGGCGTGGTCGAGACCTATGACGGCGTGATCAATTCGAAGGGAGAGGTCCTGTTCGCGGCGAGCCACATTTCCCCCAACTCGATCATGGACATGGTCAATGAGGGCGTGCCGGTCTACTACTATGTCAACAAGGAGGTAGCGCCGGACATCGAGGCCGCAGGGAAAAAGGTGCTGAAGGCGTTCGACGTGCGCAGCCGTTTCTTCCATCTGGAGTTCTTCCGCCTTACGAAGGACAAGAAGGGGATCGGCAAAAAGGGTGACGTTGCAGGCCTGGAGGTGAACATGCGGCCGGCGGGCGGCTTTACCCCCGATATGCTGAACTTCGGCCAGAGCGTGGACGTGTTCCGGATCTGGGCGGATATGATCGCCTTCGACGAGGTGCGCCACAGCTTCAGCGGCCCGAAGCGCTTCTGCGTTTACTGCGGCCGCAGGGACGAGATACCCTACACCCACAGCCTTGAGGAGATCGCGACCGAGTACAGCGCGAACCTCGCGATGCTGACCCGCATGCCGGACGCGCTGGCGGGCACCATGGGGAACCAGGTCTGCATCGCCTGCTTTGACACCATGCGGCAGGTGAACAGCTTTGTGCGCTACGCCTTCAGTCCCCAGAAGCAGGTGCCGCCGGAGGAGGAGTCGTGACCAGAAAGAACAGGGAGGAGCGTCCTGTATGGTGAAGCATATCAATTTATGGAAGTTCAGGGAAGAACTGACGGAAGAAGAAAAGGCCGCCGTGCGCCAGGGCATGAAGGAGGCCTTTGAGGCGCTCCCCGGAAAGATCCCGGGGATGATCTCCTGCGTGATCCGCACGGAGCTCGGGCCGAAGTCCAACGCGGACTGTATGATGGAATGCGCCTTTGAAAGCATGGAAGCACTGGAAGCCTACCGCTCGGACCCGCGCCATATGGAGATCGCGGTCACGAAGGTACGTCCGTACACGGTGGACCGCCTCGGTGCGGACTATGAGATAAAGTAAGAGGAGACCGGATATGGTGGAGATGATCAGATATATGGAGGACCTCCTGTCAGGTGCCGCGCTGATCTGCACCATGCTGATGGAGGCCTTCGGCATCTGCGTGCTGGTATATACCGCTGTCAGATGCTTTCTCAGGTGGCTGAAGAAGGACGGAAACTTCCGCCTGGAGCTGGCGGAGGGGATCGCCCTGGCGCTGGAGTTCAAGATGGGCGGCGAGGTCCTCCGTACGGTAGCGGTACGCGAATGGGAGGAGCTCGGGATCCTCGGGGCGGTCATCGCCCTGCGCGGGCTTCTCACCTTCCTGATCCACTGGGAGATCAAGAACGAGCAGAGGGCCCTGGAGAGAAAGCAGCCGGGCGGAAACGCGTAAGGAACGGAAAGTCATGGAACTGTGATATAAAGCACCTCTTTGGAAAGCATTCAAGGGACGCTCTCTTCGTGCTGCGCGGGATCTGTGTTAAAATGAACATGGAGCCGGAGATCCTTAGAGGAGGGCGGGATGAATATCAGCGAAAAGATCGCTGCAAAGAGAAGGCAGCTGGGAATGTCACAGACGGCGCTTGCGGAGGCCGTCGGCGTTTCGCCGCAGGCCGTGAGCAACTGGGAGACCGGGAAGAACATGCCGGACCCCGGCATATACGGGGCCATAGCGAAGGCACTGCAGATCACGGTCGGAGAGCTTGTGGACGACCGGCAGGAGGTCGACACGGATCTTGAGCTGTCAAGCCGGCTTCATTCGGCCGGCCATATGTACACCTTTCTGAAAACGCGGTTTATGGACAAGGGGCTCATGCAGTCCCTGCGGGTGCTGCCGCTCGCGCGGGATTACCACAGGGGACAGATGCGGCGGGTCGCGGGGGCTGAGGTGGAATATATCTCGCACCCGCTGACGCTTGCCTGCCACGCGCTGGCTCTCGGGATCATCGACGACAATGTGATCAGCACCGCGCTTCTCCACGACGTCGCGGAGGACTGTGTGGACCGGCAGACCGGGAACAGAGTCCGCGTAGAGGACCTGCCGGTGAATGAAAAGACAAAAAAGGCGCTGGCGCTCCTGACACGCGAACGGCGTGAGGGAGAGACGAAGGAACAGGAGCTTGACCGGTATTACGCTGCCATGCGCGGGGACCCGACTGCCTGTTTCGTGAAGGCCCTGGACCGCTGCAACAACGTCTCGACGATGGCGATGGGCTTCTCCCGGGAAAAGCTGAAGGAGTATGTCCTTGAGACGGAAAAGTATGTGCTTCCGCTCCTTGACTACATTAAGAATACCATGCCGCAGTATAACGACGCGGCGTATCTCGTGAAGTACCACATGCGGAGCGTCCTGGAGACGGTGAAGCGTCTCCTGTGAACGGGAAGCACGCGGAATGGGAGGGCAACCCCCGCGGCGCGCAAGTCCCGCGGGCGGGACTTGAGGTTTTCGGAAAGAGAAAAAAGAGGGTCGATGTCCCGGCGGAGGCCGGGGAATGTCTCCGTCAGCTACAGGAGGATGACGATGAAGATCGGTGAATTCTCGGAACGCTGCAGGACAACGAAGGCAACGATACGCTATTATATCAGCGTCGGGCTGCTCATGCCGAAAATGTCCGGAAGCCAGATGGAGTTCGGACGGCAGGACCTGCAGGACATGGAATACATACAGAAATTTAAGGACATGCGGTTCAACATCAGGGAGATCCAGAGTCTCCTGTATCTTTTCCGCATGTCCAATTTTATTGAACCATCGACGATCGAAAAGTTCCAGAACATGCTCATACAGAAAAGGGAGGAGCTTGAGCTGGAGAAGCAGGAGATCGACGGGAGCATCGCCCTCATTGAAGAAGAGCAGAAGGACATGGCACGGCGGATGCAGCCGGTGAAGCTCGGAAACTGCGGCGTCCCCTTAAGCGCGGTAGGGCTTCTCTGCTGCCCGCACTGCAGAAAGCAGCTGAACATCGGGAACGCGGCGATCAGCGGACGATATGTTTTCAGCGGGGACCTGACCTGCGGCTGCGGGTACCGCGCGGAGATCCGCGGTGGGATCGTTTATACGGGGAATATCTATAAAGGGGAGCATGACACGCCGGATGTCCACCGGAAGCTGTATCACGAGACGGGAGAGGAGTGGGCCATCAACGCCCACCGCTGCCAGGAATTCCTGCTCGAAAAGATCGGGGAGAGGGACTGGCGCGGGAAGACGATCCTCGAGGGCAACATCAACGGCTTTTTCTTCACGTACAACTTCCTGAAGAAGCTCCCGAAGGACTGCCTGTACGTGATCATCGACAAGTACGGCGAGGTGCTTGAAAAATACAAGGACCTGATCGAGACCATGTACGACGACCTGGACGTCCTCTATATCGCGGACGCGGGGGAGCATTTCCCGCTGAAGGAGAAGTGCGTCGACCTGTACGTCAGCCTTTTCGGGGAAAACGAGTTCAGTTTCTACCATAATAATACCTTCATGGACTGCATCCACCCCATGCTGAAGGAGGACGGGACGGTCCTCGGGGCGTTCCAGAGCGTTGCCTGGAATTCCGCCACGGCCGCGCGGCTGAAGGCAAAGTACCCGGAAGGGAGCAGCAATATGATGAGCATGTCCTTCCTGAAGGAAAACTATGAGAAGAACGGGGTGCTCCTGAAGGAGAAAAAGGTGGGCGAGGTGCTGAACACCATCAAGCACCATATGTTTACGGAGCATGTTGACGGGGAACCGATCTCTTTGTATGTATACAGCGCGAATGGCAAAAATAAATAACAGTCCTGTGAATGTTTTCCCTGGCTGTCATGAAAAGGTACAAAAAGCTGAAGTGCACTTCAGCTTTTTTGTCGGATTCGTAAAAAAGCCCTCTTGACCTTCTGTTAGCTGACGGAATTATCATCAAATCGTCAAACAGAGGGGCCGCGCATCGCGCGGAAACAGATTTATAAGGAGGGTACCATGCAGGCGATTTTAGACGGAATTATGGCATTCACTGACTGGCTTTGGGGACTGCCGATGCTCATCGTGATCGTGGGCGGCGGTTTCTGGATGTCGGCGAGACTGGGCTTCCCCCAGTTTACGAGACTTGGATTTATTCTTAAGAACACGATCGGGAAATCCTTTGGTGAAAAGGGAGAAGAAGGAAAGTTCTCCGGCTGGCAGGCTGTTACAGGCGCGCTTGCTTCCACGCTTGGCGCGGGCAACATCGTAGGAACGGCCATGGCGATCGCCTTCGGCGGCCCCGGCGGCGTGTTCTGGCTCTGGCTTTCCGGCCTTTTCTGCTGCGCGGTGAAGTTTTCCGAGGTCACCATGGGCATGAAGTACAGGAAGCTCGACGAGAAGGGACGCTGGGAAGGCGGCCCGCAGATCTACCTTTCCGAAGGTACCGGCTGGAAATGGATCAGCCCGCTGTACGCAGTCATCGCGATCATCTGCCTGTTCCTCGCGGCTTCCGCGCAGATCGGCTCCGGCGTTGACAACGTCGTTTCCCTGGGCGCTCCGAGAATTCCCACCACGGTCATCCTGACCGCGCTTGCGGCAGTCGTCGTCATCGGCGGCATGAAGAGCCTGCTCAGCGTGACTGAGAAGCTGGTCCCGTTCATGAGTATCGCGTACATGATCGGCGCAGTCATCGTCCTCATCCTGAACATCCAGAATGTTCCGGCAGCATTCCTTTCCATCTTCCGTTACGCGTTCACCGGCCATGCGGCAGTCGGCGGCTTCGCAGGCGCGGCTGTGAACATGTCCATCCGCTGGGGCGTTGCACGCGGATGCTATTCGAACGACTCCGGTACCGGCGTCACCACGATCGTCCATGCGGTCGCAGACGTCAACCATCCGATCCAGCAGTCCATGTGGGCGGTTTTCGAGGTCTTCTTCGATACCATCATCGTCTGCTCCCTGACCTGCATGGTCGTTCTTTCCACCAACACCTGGCAGCTTGACGTTCCGGCATCTTCCATGACGGCGACTGCTTTCAGCAACACCATCGGCCTTGCCGGCGGACTGCTCGTCACGGTAGCACTGGTCCTCTTCACCTTCACCACCGCATGCGCTCAGATCGAGTTCGCCGCTTCCCAGTTCGCGAAGCTGTTCGGTGAGAAGAACACCGGCATCTGCCGCTGGATCATGCTCGGCCTGCTGCTTGTCGGCGGCATCGTCGGCATCGGCGCCCTGATCGCTTACGTTGACTTCTTCGCAGGCTTATACACGCTGATCAACCTGCTCGGCGTTTACTGGTGCGGAAGCCAGATCGTAGC
>CACXDR010000112.1 GCA_902766415.1 uncultured Lachnospiraceae bacterium | reverse complement strand
CGGAGACAAAGCAGTCGCCCGCGCAGACCATGAACGGCGCCCCGCGGCGGATCTCCGTGTCCTTCAGGGAAAAGAACCGGTGGAGCTGTACGGCGTCCGTGCCCCAGGCGCCTGCCTTCACCATGAGATAGCTCGGGAACCGGGTCCCGTCCCTGCTGCCGAAGACCGGCCGGTCCTCCGCAAGCGCCGGGTTGCAGATAAAAAACTCGATAAAAAAGCTTCTCTCCTTCCCGGTCCTTTCACTCACGCCGGTAAACGAATGCCACCACCAGTCGTAGCCGCGGCGGGCGAACGGCCCGGTCAGCATAAACGCGTTTCTTGCGGGATCCTGCCTGCTGAACATCCATTCCTCCGTTTCCCCGGGACCCGTACCTCGCGTTTCCGGGCCCCCGGTACATATAAGCTTCCATGATCAATGCGTACGATAAGATTATATCATTAACTGTATGAAAAAATCGAGAAGGAACGGGACGGCCGGTCCCGTGTTTCACGTACAAAAAGAACAGCCGGTCCTATGTTTTGACGTACAAAAAAAGGCTGCCGCATGCAGCCCTTTCCGGCACGCCCCGATATGTCGGAGCAGCGTTTTCCGGATCATTGCTTTATGCGGCAGCCCGGCTTTTCATATGCCGGTATGTCACTTTCCTTCCCGCATCACCGCCAGCAGCACGAACACCGCGAGCAGGTACGGGTAGAACAGGAACGGGATGATGGACATGGCGCTGATCCCCGCGAGCCCTGAAGCGATCAGGAGCTGCGCGCCGTAGGGGATGATCCCCTGGAAGATGCAGGACACCGTGTCGAGGAGCGACGCCGTCTTCTTCGGATCTATACCGTACTCCTCGGTGATCTGCTTCGCGATCGGCGCCGCCATGACGATGGCGACCGTATTGTTCGCCGTCGCGATATCCATCATCGCGGTCAGGGCGCAGATCCCGAGCATGCCGCCGCGCTTTCCGTGGAAACGCGCGTGGATGAACTCAAGGATCGCGGCGAAGCCGCCGTTCTCGCGGATCAGCGCGCCGATGGAAGCGACGAGGATCGTGACGATCATGGTCTCGAACATGCCGGTGGTCCCGCCGCCCATGGCGGAGAACGCGGATACGTAGGTGAGCATGCCGGTCATGGCGCCCGCGATGAGGAACAGCAGCACGCCGATGCCGAGGACGATGAACACGTTGATGCCGAGGACCGCGAGCACGATGACGATAAAGTACGGGACTGCCTGGACCACGCTGTACTCATAGGTCCCGACAGAGGCGCCGCCTCCGCCGAGCGATACAAGCGCCAGGACCAGGATGGTCATGACCGCTGCCGGAAGCGCGATCAGGAAGTTCTCGCGGAACTTGTCCTTCATCAGGACGCCCTGCGTCTTGGTCGCGGCGATCGTCGTGTCGGAGATGAAGGAAAGGTTGTCGCCGAACATGGCCCCGCCGACGACGGAAGCCACGCAAAGCGGCGCGGAAGCCGCGCCGGAGGCCGCGACCTCGGCCGCGATCGGCACGAGGACGGAGATGGTGCCGACGCTGGTGCCCATGGCCATGGAAATGAAGCTTCCGATCACGAAAAGGCCGGGGACCACGAAACCGGCCGGCACGAAGGAAAGCATCATGTTCGCGGTGCTGGACGCGCCGCCCGCTGCCTTCGCGATGCCGCTGAACGCGCCTGCCATCAGGAAGATGAACAGCATGATGGTGATGTTGTCATCTCCGATCCCGAGCGCGCACACGTGGATCTTTTCGTCAAACGACAGCGCCCTGTTCTGGGCGAACGCCACGATCAGCGCGATCAGGAAGGCTACCACGACAGACATGATGTAGAAGCCCATCTGCCCCTCGACCGGGCTGATGTACTCATAGTAAACGCCTGTCCCGAGATACAGGACCAGGAAAACCAGGATCGGCAGCAGTGCCTTCCCGTTTGGTGCTTTGCTTTCCATACAGGAACCCCCTCTTATTGAAATCTAAGTTACCATTTTATTATAGTTTTTCCGTGTAATCAATGTAAAAATAAAGGGTCCGGATATTATGTAATAACAAAGGATCCGGTTATTATGCAAAAGCAAACGGTCCGGATATCACCGGACCGCTGAATACGCGCAGAAAATGAGGGAAGCCGCGAGAAGGACGCTGAACGCGCGCCGGTGCTCCGCGTATACGCGGCGGAACGCGACGCCCGAAAGTCCCCAGGCGGCCGTGCAGAGCACCATGACCGCCGAATTGATGAACGACGCCGCGGCGATCGCGGAGAACGCCCTGGTGTACGGCACCACAAAGACGAACATGCCAAGGCAGCCGAGCCAGCTTTTGATATTCACGCACTGAAGGAGGATGCCGGCAGCAAACGAGGCGTCGTCCCCGTGCCGCGCCTCCTGCTCCTCAGGAGCGAAGCCGGATCTCAGCATCCGGTACGCAAGGTACAGCATGTAAAAGCCGCCGAGCCATTTCATATAGGGAAGGACCGCAGGTATGAACGACGTGAGGAACACGTTCAGGAGCCCGCAGAGCAGGGCCTTCACCGTGATCCCCAGCGTGCTTCCCAGCATGAAGCGGCAGGCGCGGCGGAAGCCGTACCGCGCGGAGAGGTACATCATCGTCAGGTTGTTCGGTCCCGGCGTGATCAGTATGACGAAGGAATAAAGAAGAAGTCCGGCGAGATCCATGGCACATGGCTCCTTTCGATTCGAAGCAGTCCGGCAGCCGCGCCGGCTGCCGCCCTTTCATTCTACCCTGTTTTTTTCTCCTGCGCTATAATCAGTAGAGTTCCGGTACTGTTCACTTAAAGCCCCGGGATGAGAAAAACTTCTCCGGGTCTCTGAAACCGGTACCTTCCGCTTAAGTTCCCATATAAAGGAGGCACATCTCCATGCATTACACCGGCAGCATTTTCCGCCCGCCCTTTGAAGCCCGCTCCCTGCTTCTCCAGGTCACCGCCGGCTGCAGCCACAATGCCTGCAGCTTCTGCTCCATGTACCGCGATACGCCCTTCCGGGTCTCCCCCATGGAGGAGGTCCTCGCCGACCTCCGCGAGGCCGGGCAGCGCTTTCCCGGCACACAGCGCATCTTCCTTGAGGGCGGGGACGCCTTCGCGCTTTCCACGGAGCGGCTGCTGCGGATCGCGGACGCGTGCAGGGAGACCTTCCCCCTTCTTGAGACCATCTCCTGCTACGCCTCCGTCCTGAACGTGCGGGACAAATCCGCCGCGGACCTTGTAAGGCTCCGCGCAGCCGGCTTAAACGAGCCGAACTTCGGGATCGAGTCGGGCCTTGACCGCATGCTGAAGATCATGAACAAGGGGTTCACCGCGGACGATGCGCGCGCCGCCCTGGGGAAGCTCCGCTCCGCCGGCATGGACTACAGCGTCAACCTGATCCTCGGCGCCGAGGGCGGCGGGAATTATGAGGCTTCCGCGGAGGCATCCGCCGCCTTCGTGAACGAGGTAAAGCCGTTCCTTGTCTTCGCCGGGACGCTCCACTACGCGCCGGGAAGCCCTCTGTACGAGGCGGTGAGGACCGGGCGCTTCCGCGAAAACACAGTGCGCCAGCTCCTTTCGGAGGAGATCTCCCTGGTGGAAAGACTCGACGTGAAGGACCTCATTTTTCTCGGGATCCACACCTCGAACCCGGTGCCCGCGGCGGGGATCCTGCCCCGCGACCGTGAGCGGATCCTCAGGACGCTCCGGGACGGCCTTTCCTCCCTTCCTGCGGAAATGCTGGACCGCCCGCCGAAGCGCGGGGAAGAGGGTGCTGTATTAGGATGAGACCACAAAAAAGTCTCTATATATTTTCCAAATATAGACATATTTTTGTGAACTTTGGTTATAATAGATGCATAGCACCACCGGGCCGCGCCGGAACAGGCAGGCTTCCGGCACGCTCAAAAAATAACGGAGGGATTCGTCATGGCAGAAAGCTACAACATATGTCTTGATATCGGCGGGACCAAGATCCTCGGCGTTATCTTCGACAGCAAGAAGAACATCATCTACCGCCTGAAGAAAAAGACCAAATCCGGAGGTGATTCTTCCCAGAACATCGAGCAGGTCATCATCAGCGTCGTCGACGAGATGATCCAGGAATCCGGGATCAAAAAGGGAAGCATCCATGCGATCTCCGCCGGCGCGCCGGGCGTCATCAACTCGGAGACCGGCATCGTCCTCTTCTCCCCGAACCTTCCCTGGAAGGACTATGACATCGCGACTCCCATCCGGAAGCGCTTCGGCGTCCCGTTCTATATCGGAAACGACGTTAACGTCGGCGTCCTCGGCGAGTGGAAGTACGGCGCTGCGAAGGGCTACAAAAACGTGATCGGCTTCTTCGTCGGCACCGGCATGGGCGGCGGCATGATCCTCGACGGGAAAATGTTCACCGGGAACCAGTTCAAGGGTGCGGAGCTCGGCCACATCATCCTCGAGCCGGAGGGCCCGTTATGCGGCTGCGGCCAGAGAGGCTGCCTTGAAGCCATCTCCTCGAAGAAGGGCATGACCGCATACTTCAACCAGCAGATCTCGCGCGGCAGGAAGACAATGATGGCGGAGTGCCTCGTTGACGGGACCTTCAAGAGCAAGATGCTCCGCAAGGCCTACCAGGCGGACGATGCAGTCACCGTCGAGGCGATCGACCGCGCCTGCCACTACCTCGCCATCGCGACCGGCAGCATGATCAACGTGATCAGCCCCGACATCGTCGTGTACGGCGGCGGCATCATCGAATCCATGGGACAGGTCTTCCTTGACAAGATCCTTGCCGAGGTCGACAAATACTGCATGCCGTCCATCAGAAGCTCTGTGGAGCTGAAGTGCGCGGCGCTCGGCGACGACTCCGTCCTCTACGGAGCCCTGTCCATGATCAAGGACTGACGCCCCGTTCCCTTTAAGCTCGTGTTCCTCCGTCCCCTGCCCCGCGCGGGGACGGTCAAACATCTTTCACCTGTAAAGGAGGATCCACCTATGTATCTTGATGAAGTATTCGGCCTGAAGGGAAAAACCGCGATCGTCACCGGCGGCGGCCAGGGCATCGGACAGGTCATCGCAGTCGGCATGGCGAAGGCCGGCGCTGAAGTCGTCATCGTCTGCAGAAGCGGCGCCGACGAGACCATCCGCCTGATCGAGGAAGCAGGCGGCAAGGCATATTTTGTAAAATGCGACGTGACGAAGGAAGACCAGGTCAATGCCGCCGTGGAGGAGATCGTCTCCCGCTCCGGCAAGATCGACATTCTTTTCAACAACGCAGGCGCCTGCTACCATAAGAAGGCGATCGTCCTCGAGGGCGAGGACCTCGGCGGCATGAATGACGGCGAGGCTACCGTTGACGAGTGGAGGGCTATCCTGGACGTCAACCTGACCGGCGAGTACATCATGTCCGTCGCAGTCGCGCGCACCATGATCGCGAAGGGCATCAAGGGAAGTATCATCAACATGGCTTCCATGTCCGGCACCATCGTCAACATCCCGCAGTGCCAGGCTTCCTACAATGCTTCCAAGGCAGCGGTCATCCACATGACCAAGTCCCTTGCGATCGAGTGGGCGGACTACGGCATCCGCGTGAATTCCCTTTCCCCGGGCTACGTCGGGACCCCGATGTCCCAGCCGCCGTTCGTCTCCCAGGAGCTTCTGGACGCGTGGGCACCGCTCTTCCCGCTGCACCGCATGGCAAAGCCCGAGGAGCTTATCCCTGCAGTCCTTTACCTTGCGTCCCCGGCAGCCGGCTATACGACCGGCAGCGACCTGATCGTGGACGGCGGATACTGCTGCGTATAAGTCTTTCAGAAAGGTTTGCAAAAAGCTGTTCAAAACCGGAACAGTACATGAAAACGGGCAGGAGGGTCATTTCCCTCCTGCCCGTCGTTTTTCTGATGTTACAGCAGCTTTCCCGAAGCCGGCCTCCGTTTTTGTTAAGGCCTCATTCTTCCTCTCCGCGGAGCTGGTCCGCGACCATAAGACGCACATTCATCTTCTGCGCGGTACGGACCTGTTCTGGATCGATCCCGCGGTCCGTGATAATACCCGTGACCTCGCTGACCGGGCACACGACCGAGATGTAGCCGCCCCCGAACTTCGAGCTGTCCGCAAGCACATAGACCTGATCCGCGGCCTTCAGCACGGCGCGCTTGATCATCATCTGCGGGCTCGCCACGGAAGTGAGGCCGACGCCGAGGTTGATGCTGTAGACGCCGATAAAGCCCTTGTCCATATGCACCTCGCCGATCCGTGCCTCCGCGCGCTCTCCCATGGATGCCGGCGGATTGCCGCTGACCTGGCCCCCCGCGATATAAACATCAAGATGGGCGCACTCCGCGATCTCGCTCCCCACAAGCAGGGAATTCGTGATGACAGCGCAGTGCTTTTCCGGATGCGTCTTAAGCTCCAGCGCAAGATAAAAGCAGGTGGAGGAATCATCCAGGAAAATAACATCCCTGTCATTGATCAGACGAAAGGCTGCCGCGGCGATCTCCCTCTTGCTCTGTGAATTCCGGTAAATACTGGCGTAGGTATATTTCGTCGTTTTCTCTTCGTCAGGAAGGATCGCGCCGCCGTGGGTCCTCGTAAGAAGGCCCTCGGATTCCAGGGCGCGCACGTCGCTCCGTATGGTGACCTTCGAGCAGCGAAGTTCTTCGCTCAGCTCGTTTACGTCGATCCTGCCGGCCTTCCTGAGCTCTGAAAGTATTATCTGCCTTCTCTCCTGTGGCGTCATATATTTTCCTGCCTTTCCTGTCTTTCCAATAGGAAACGGTACCCTTTCCGTCTGATCCTTTACGCTGTTTCACAAAAAGCCGGAAGATCTCCGGCTTTTGATCACATCAGGATTATACCACAGTTTCTGTTTCTTTTCCTGAATATTTTCGTATAATTTTCAGCTCATTTCGTTTTACTTGCGGAGACGTTTCCGGCGGTTTCCGCCGTTTCCGTTTTCATTTCAGAACCGTTTCCGGTATCTTCCGCCATTTCCGCTTTCATTTCGGAACCGCTGCCGGCGGCTTCCGGAGCTTCCGCTTCGGAACCGTTTCCGGCAGCTTCCG
>CACXDR010000111.1 GCA_902766415.1 uncultured Lachnospiraceae bacterium | reverse complement strand
GCGGTGTACTGTGTCGATGACCAGATCGCCATGTGGGACCCGGAGAACGCGGCGCTGCTCACATCGAACGCGCTCGCCCAGTACGGCAGGGAGATCGACGTGATCCTTGCGAACAGCGACGAGCTGGCGCTGGCGGCTTCGGACGCGGCGCTTAAGGCGGGATATGATAACGGGGAGGAGCTCCTCGTATTCGGCGCCGGCGGGACGGCGGAGGCCCTTGCGGCGGTCGCTGACGGAAGGCTTGCGGGAACGGTGTACCGCGATCTCCCGGCAGAGGCGCGCGCGGCGGCGGAAGAGGCAGCGGCTGCCCTCCGCGGGGAAGGCGGCCCGGCCGGACGCCACGGGGCAGGAGCATCGCCCGCGGGCGGAGGACCGGGGGAAAATGCCGGCGGAAGCGGGGACGGCGCAGCGGACGGATACCGGGTGATCATCCCGCACCGGCCGGTCACGGCGGAGAACGCGGCGGAGGTCCTCGGCGAGCTTGCCGCGGCAGAAGAATGAACTTGCGGAAAGGAGAACTGATCATATGACCGTAGAGGAGAGGGCGAAGGCGCGGAGCACGCTGGTGACGAAGACCTTTTTCAGGTTGGCAGCCTGCACGTACCTGTCGTGGTCCGCATACCGCCAGCTTTACCAGGAATATATGAAGGATCCGGAGACCCATACAAAGGGGTATCTGATATTCGCGGGCATCTTCGTGACTGCGGCCGCCGTCTATTTCATCTACGCGATACGCGTGTTCCTGCGTGAGGCGAAGAAGCAGAACGCGGAGTGGGCTGCCATGGACCGCGCCGCCGCGGAGCGCGGGGCGGACGGGGCGGAAGCCTGTGAAGAGGACGAAGCCGCCGGAACGGATCATGCGGATGCCCCCGAAGAGGACGAAGCTGCCGGCGTGGCCGAAGCCGCCGGAACGGACGGCGCCGGAGCCCCCGAAGAGGACGAAAATGACGGCGCGGACGGGGCGTTCATGGACAAAAACGGAGCGGCAGAGACGGAAGAGGCCGGCAAATAAGGAAACTGCATCAAAACTACACAAACAGCACAGGAACGCAGATGCCAGATTTGGTGGAAACGGACACGGATCCCACTAAATCTGGCATTCGTGTTTTTCTGAGCCGGAAATTCGGCATTTTAACGATATATCCTGTGTTTTTATGGCATATGGTAAGAAACGACCTGGGCTCTTATATTGAAAATGCATAAAAACTTGAAAAAATATTCGTACAAAACGTGCAGTTTGAGGGCGAATTCATTGACACGGATGTTTCACGGATTTATAATTTAATAGTCTGTAAATCCATGAATGCGGCATTGTTGCAGATTTTGCACAATGAGACAGAAGGCAGCACAGACAGGGGGGACAGTTTATGGCATATCTTATGGGTATCGATCTCGGTACGTCCAGTCTGAAGACTATGATCATCAGGGAGGACGGCCAGGTCGTCTGTGTCAGTGCGCAGAATTATCAGTTCGCATCCCCTTTCAGCGGCTACGCGGAGCATGATCCTGCCGAATGGTGGGACGCCTGCGTTGCGACCATCAGAAAAGACCTTGCAGACAGCGGCGTGGATCCGGCGGAGATCAAGGGCGTAAGCTTCTCCGGCCAGATGCACGGTCTTGTTATGCTTGACAAAGACAAAAACGTGATCCGTCCTGCGATCCTTCACTGCGACGCGAGAAGCGGCGAGGAGGTCCTGAGGATCCGCGGGCAGTTCGGCGCCCGCCAGGGAGAGCTCATGATGAATCCCGTCTATTCGGGATTTCTTTTCGTGTCTCTTCTCTGGGTGAAGGAGCATGAGCCGGAGAATTACGCGCGGATCCGCTACGTCTGCCTCCCGAAGGACTACCTGAAGTTCCGGCTGACGGGAGAGATCACGTCAGAGTATTCCGACGCCTCCGCGACGCTGGCGTTCGACGTGAAGAACGTGCGGTGGTCGGAGGAGATCCTGGCGGAGTTCGGAATATCGCCCGCTCTTTTCCCGCCGCTTTTCAATACGGCTGATGCTGTCGGCACGGTCTGCGCGGCAGCTGCGGCGGAGACGGGGCTTTCAGAGAAGACGCTGGTCATCGCGGGCGGCGGCGACCAGGTCATGCAGGGGATCGGAAACGGCGTCACGAAGGCCGGCGGCGCGTCCGTCAACATCGGGACAAGCGGCCAGGTATCCTTCCAGAGCGACACGCCGATCTTTAACCCCGCACTTTCCACCAACACCTTCTGCGGCTACAGAAAAGGCCGCTGGATCACGATGGGCGCCATCATGAACGCCGGGCTCTGCCTGAAATGGGTGAACCGGCTTCTCGGCCAGACAGACTACCGGGCACTGAACGAAGCAGTCTCCCGCGTAGTCCCCGGCAGCGGCGGCGTCGTATTCCTTCCTTATCTTAACGGCGAGCGGACGCCTCACCTGAACCCGGACCTGAGCGGCGAGTTCGTCGGGGTCAACCTGGGGACCGGACCCGCGGAGCTTACCCGCGCGGTCATGGAGGGCGTCGCGTACGCGCTGAACCAGTGCATCGAGCTCTGCGGAGACCTCGGACTCCGCGCGAACGACTATATCGTAGCGTCCGGAGGAGGGGCGCGCAGCGGACCCTGGCTCCAGATCCAGGCGGATATCTTTAATTATCCCCTGAAGGTCGCGGAGACGGAGGAGCAGGCGTGCCTCGGCGCATGCATCGCAGCCGGCGCCGGCGCGGGCATTTACCGCGACATCGACGAGGGCTGCATGAGGACGGTGAGGTATAAAGACTTCACGGTCATTCCTGATGAGAAGGCACACAGGATCTACGAGGAGTATTACCAGCTCTTCAAGGATATCTACGTGTCCGGGCACCGGGAACTGAACAAGGTAACATTGCTTGGAAGGCTCGTGGACAGAGAGAGTAAAAGCAATTTACATATTTAAAAGAGGGAGGTAAAAAAGTTGGACGGTAATACGAACAAGAGCGAATACATCCTTTCCTGTGAAAATATCTCCAAGGCATTCGGTGGTACGCAGGCTCTGAAGGGTGTTCAGCTCCACGTTAAACCCGGCGAGGTCCATGCCCTGATGGGCGAGAACGGCGCCGGAAAGTCAACTCTGATGAAGATCGTCATCGGCCTGTACAAGCAGGATACCGGCACCATGGAGTTCGACGGCAAGCCCTACCAGGCGAAGGGCCCGGTCGATGCCATCAACTGCGGCATTTCCATGATCCATCAGGAGCTGAACCCGGAACCGCATCTGACCATTGCGGAAAGTATTTTCCTGAACAGAGAGGATACGAACGGGATCCTGCTGAACAAGAAAAAGCAGAATGAAAGGACCCAGAAGATCCTTGATGATTTCGGCTTCCCGTATCCTGCAACGACGCTGATCCGCGACCTGAAGCTTGCGGACGTCCAGATGGTCGAGATCATCCGCGCGGTCTCCACGAACGCGAAGATGATCATCATGGACGAGCCGACGTCGTCCCTGGATGACCAGGAGACCAAGCACCTGTTCAAAACGATCCGCGACCTGAAGGCAAAGGGCGTTGCGATCGTCTACATTTCCCATCGTATGGCTGAGATCTACGAGATCTGCGATCACGTTTCGGTCTTCCGAGACGGCGAGTTCATCGGTGAGGGCGAGCTGAACGAGATCACCAATGAAGACCTGATCGCGATGATGGTCGGCCGTAAGGTCGAGAACCTGTTCCCGAAGGTCGACTGCCCGATCGGTGATGTCGTATTCAAGGCTGAAAACCTGACCGGCGACGGCTTTGAGAACATTTCCTTCGAGGTCCACGCAGGCGAGATCCTCGGATTCTCCGGCCTGGTCGGCTCCGGCCGAAGCGAGACGATGAAGGCGATCTTCGGACTTGATCCGGCGACATCCGGAAAGATGTATCTGAACGGCGAGGAGATCACGGTAAAGGATCCTGCGGACGCCATCAAGAAGGGCATCTGCATGGTCAACGAGGACCGTAAGAATTTCGGTCTCTGCCTCCACAGGTCCATCCGTGAGAACATCTCCCTTCCGAACCTGCCCGCAAGGCAGAAGGGCATTCTTCTGAACCAGGCAAGAGAAAAGAAGGAGTGCGAAGAGTACTCCAAGCTGCTTACGCTGAAGGCGGCGAGTATCGAACATTCCGCGTTCTCGCTCTCCGGCGGCAACCAGCAGAAGGTCGTTATCGCGAAGTGGATCATGGCTGGCCCGAAGCTCCTGATCATGGACGAGCCGACGCGAGGCGTCGATGTCGGCGCGAAGGCTGAGATCTATACCCTGATGTGCAAGTTCGCGGCGGAAGGCATGGCGATCATCATGGTCTCCTCCGAACTGCCGGAGGTCATGGGTATGAGCGACCGTATTATTGTTTACAACGAAGGCCACATCAGCGGCGAGTTTATGAGAGAACAGATCGTTAACGGCAGTGTCACGCAGGAGGATATCCTGTCGAAGGCATTCGGCGTCTGATTAAGGAGGAGGAGAAAATGGCTAACTCACCGAAAGTAGGACAGATTTCCAAGCAGGATAAGATGCGCCAGCTCATGGGACAGTACGGTATCGGCGTCGTTCTGCTCATCATGATGATCGTCATCGCATTTATGGAGCCCAGATTCCTGACGCTCGACAACATTATCAACGTTGCAACACAGATCTCCATCAACGGCCTTCTCTGCTACGGCCTGTGCATCTGCATCACCACCGGCGGTATCGACCTGACCGTCGGCGCTCAGCTGGCTCTTACGAGCTGCATCATCGGCCAGACCATGACCAACTGGGGATGGCCGGCATTCATGGCGATCCTTGCAGGCGTCGCTGTCGCGACCGCATTCGGCTTCATCAACGGCTGCCTCATCGCGAAGTTCAACATGTTCCCGTTCGTCGTTACGCTGTCCATGCAGCTGGTCATCAGAGGTCTTTCCCAGGTCATCACCGGCGGTAAGGCTGTCATGATCACCAACGAATGGTTCGCGAAAATCTACTCCGGCAAGTTCATCGGCATCCCGATGCCCATCATCATCTTCATCATCGTTACGATCATTATGTACCTCATGCTCCACTGGACCAGATTCGGACGCTACATCTTCGCAGTCGGCGGCAACGTCAACGCGGCGATCGCATCCGGTGTCTCCAGATTCTGGGTCCTGGTCGGAACCTACACCATCTCCGGCCTTCTCGCAGGTCTTGCTGCTATGATCTACACCTCCAAGACGGGTGCTGCACAGTCCAACATCGGTGTCGGCTATGAGACCGACGCGATCGCGGCAGCAGTCCTTGGCGGAACCTCTTTCGCAGGCGGTATCGCAACGATCCCCGGCGACGTCCTCGGCATCTTCATCATCGGCCTTATCTACAACGGCATGAACATGATCGGCGTTTCTTCTTACTTCCAGTCGATCGTCAAGGGCCTTATCATCATCGGCGCCGTCATGCTCGATATGGTCATGAACAAGAACAACCACTAAAAAGATCAGCACCCCGGAATATCACCTGACCACAGGGGGCAGGCTCGCCTGCCAGCCGTGGGCAGGGTGATATTCCGGGGCGGACAGGGCGCGAAGCGCCCCTGTCCGGCCAGTGTCCAGGCTGCGGAGCAGCCTGGACCGGGGTGCAGATAGAAGCGTTCCGGACAGGATGCTGAAGCAGCCTGGACCGGGGTGTCTGTCCGTGCGGAGAGCTTGCTCGCCGGCACGGTTCCGGATCCAAAAGCTGAAACTGTGTTTTATGAATGAATTGTAACTTAAAAATGAATAAATTTTGAATAACTGCGTGCATTGTGCGGGAAAGTGTGGTAGATTGATGTTGCAGGCATCAGAATATGATACTGACCGGCAATAGCACGATATGTTAAGTCATTTAATTTTTTTAAGGAGGATGATTTATTATGAAAAAGGTAATGGCAGTCACTCTTGCATCCGCTATGGCTCTTGGTCTTGCAGCTTGCGGCGGCAGCTCCGCTCCGGCAACCACGGCAGCTCCGGCAGCTCCGGCAGCAACCGAGGCAGCAGCAGCTGAGACCAAGGCAGACGCTCCCGCTGAGACCGAGGCGGCTGCTTCTTCCGAGAAGCCGGGCGATGTCAACGGTGACGGCAAGGTCATTGTTGGTTACATCTCCAAGAACTTCACCGATCCGTTCCATGCTCCGATCAACGCAAGGGCTCAGGAGTACTTCGACGGCGCAGTCAAGGATGGCCTGATCGACGAGTGGACCGGCCTTCTTGATGGCGAGACCGACCCGAACAAGCAGATCGACCGTGCTCTGGACTGCATTTCCAAGAAGTGCGATATCGTTATCTTCCTTCCGGCTGAGGCTGAGTCCTCTGACCCGGCTCTGGTCAAGATGACCCAGGAAGGCATCAAGGTCATCGAGGTCAACTCCAAGTCCACCAGCTGCGACGACCTGGCTGTCGCATACGTCGGATCTGACGACGTCGAGGCTGGTAACATGCTGGCTCAGTGGGTCCTGGACAACTGCCCGAACGGCGGAAAGTACATCCACTGCAACGGTATCCTTGGTAACTCTGCACAGCTTCAGAGAACCGAAGGTATGCACGCTCTGATGGATCAGCATCCGGAGTTCGAGATGGTCGGCGACTTCGATACCAAGTGGGACGGCAACCTTGCATCCGACGCTGCTTCCGATTCTCTTGCGAAGTACGGCGATGACCTCGTTGCTATCATCTGCGATAACGACGGTATGTCCTCCGCAGCTCAGAAGACCTGCAACGATAAGGGCAGAAGCGACATCATCTGCATCGGCGTTGACGGCGTTGAGGTCCCGCTCCAGATGGTCAAGCAGGGAACCATGAAGGCAACTGTCCTTCAGGATGGTGTTGGCCAGATCAACGGCGCTATCGCGATCGTCGAAGCACTTTGCAAGGGCGAAGACTTTGATCCCAACCCGGTTATCCCGTTCGTTCTTGTTACTGCTGACAACGTTGACCAGTACTACAGCGGCAACTAATTTAAAACAGTTTCATCCGAGACCGGAGCCTTGCGCTCCGGTCTTTCCTTTTGCGCGAAGCAATGAGCCATGCATGACCGTCTCCGCAGTCTCCGCCGGGGGAGCTCGCTCATCCGTCGGAGACTGCGGAGACGGTCATATACGGCGAATGCCGCGACAGTGAGGGACCGAAGGTCCCGAACCTGCCGGCATGGCTCAAAAACTATGAAAAGTACACAATGAAAGAAAATTAAATTCGGGTTTGTATGAGCATTTACACGATAATTTTCGAATGATATAATGAATTAGCAGGGCGGTTAAAAGCAGGCTGTGCCTCCGTGGCACGGGTGCGGACCGCCGAAATTTGTTAAGGAGGTTTGGTATATGAAGAAAGCATTATCGTTTGTACTTGCGGGAACTATGCTCATGAGTCTTGCTGCCTGCGGCGGCGGCGGATCCGCTGCGACCACGGCTGCTCCGGCTGCGACACAGGCTGCGGCTGAAACGCAGGCTGCGGCACCGGCGGAAGGCATGGACGCCCTGATCGAAGCGGCGAAGGCGGAAGGCAGCCTGACGGTCTACGGATCCTGCGAGGAGGAATACCTCGCGGCGGCATGCAAGAACTTCGAAAAGCTCTACGGGATCAAGACGGTCTACCAGCGCCTTTCCACCTCCGAGGTCTACACGAAGATCAAGGAAGAGAACGGAAAGCCGTCCGGCGACGTCTGGTTCGGCGGAACGACCGACCCCTACAACGAGGCAGTCGCGGATGGGCTTCTTGAGGCTTACGAGGCGGAGAATGCCAGCCACCTTATTAAAGATACCTACAAGGATCCGTCAAACTGCTGGTACGGCATCTACAAGGGCATCCTCGGCTTCATGGTCAACAACGAGGAGCTGGAGCGCCTGAAGATCGAAGCACCGAAGACCTGGGATGACCTGACCAAGCCGGAGTACAAGGGCCTGATCATGCTGTCCAACCCGAACACAGCGGGTACCGCGAAGCTCGTCATCAACACCATGGTCCAGATGAAGGGCCACGACGAGGCGATGGAGTACTTCAAGAAGCTTGACCCGAACATCGCTCAGTACACCAAGTCCGGCTCCGGCCCGTCCAAGATGGTCGGCCCCGGCGAGTGCGTCATCGGCGTCGGCTTCCTGCATGACGG
>CACXDR010000110.1 GCA_902766415.1 uncultured Lachnospiraceae bacterium | reverse complement strand
CTACATCTTCAACAACGCGATCGGCGCGCTGTCTCCGCCGATGGGCACGCTGATGTTCGTCACCTGCTCCATCACGAAGTGCAAGACCGCGGATTTCATCAAGGAAGCGATCCCGTTCTACATCCTTCTTGTGATCAACCTGCTTCTGCTTACCTGGTTCCCGCCGTTCACCACCTTCCTGGTAAACCTGGTCTACTGATAAGCGGCTCACAGGCAGGGAGCGAAGCGGATCGAGAATAAATATCCGCCTTTACAAGAAAAGTAAAACGCGCGCGGCACAGGCTGACACAGAAAACGCAGACCTGGCAGACAGAAATCAGACAGCCTTAACGGACAGAATACAGACTGGCATAAGAGACATAATACCGACCGGCTTAACGGGCATAAAAAGGGCTGCAGCATTAAGGGACCTGGTATCAGGACACCTTAAGGCTGCAGCCTCTTTCTGTATGATCAGAAGTAGGATCTTTTCACGTATTTCTCCGCCGCCTCGGACAGCCGGGCTGCCAGCTCGGGATCCGCGTCCGGCTGGGCGCGGTAGGCGTCCAGGGCAGCGGTCAGGATGGCGTATGACCGCGGATTCAGCCGGACGGTCTTACAGGCATTGAAGGCGTCCAGCATGGCCTCGGCGACCTCGCGGATGGGGTTCCGCATCAGCTGTCCCGAAAAGGCCTTGATCTGGTTATGCGGCCTGGCGCTGGAGCCGCCGATGCCCAGGATCACTGCCCCGATGAGGGCGGCGGGGATCACGAAGCCCCGGAGCCCGAGCTTCAGGACCTCGTTCAGAAGGATGGTGACACCCAGGATGGCGCCGCCCGCAAGCTCGAAGGCAAGACAGCTTTTCATGTAGGAGCTGTACAGCTTTGACGGCTCTTTTCTTTCTGTTCCGGTCTGGTCGCTCATAGGTTCTCCTTTCATGGGGCCGTGCCCCGTTCCGGTGGCAATTTCACACGCCTTGAAGTAATATAAGGCTATGGATAAGTACATTTTTTTAAACAGGTGGCTGCCGATCTGGCTGATCGCGGTCAACCTGGTCACGTTCGCTCTGTTCGGTACCGACAAACGGAGGGCTGTGCTCGGCCGGTGGCGGATCCGCGAAAGCGTGCTGCTGGGAGCCTCCCTGATCGGGGGCGCTGCCGGCGGCCTTCTTGCGATGCGGCTTTTCAGGCACAAGACAAGGAAATGGTACTTTGCCTTCGGGGTCCCGCTGATGCTCATGCTTCAGGCAGTCCTCCTCTGGCATCTGTACGGGAACGCCTGACGCGGCCCGCTCACAGGTTCAGGAGCACGAGGGCGGCCGCGATGACGCCAAGAGCCGCGCGCTTCCGCATGCTTAACGTTTCCCCGAAGAGGAAGCGGCCTGCCAGGGCCACCAGGATGATGGTGCCTGCGCTGACTGCGGGATACACGATCACCGCGCTGACCTCCCCGAGCGCGAGGAGAAGGAAGCGCGTGGAGAAATAATTGGGGATCCCGACCAGGACGCCCGACAGAAGCTCCCACCGGCCGATCCTTTCCCGTTTCGCGAGCAGGATGGCAAGGGAGCAGAGGAGCGCCGCCGCGAAGGTATAGAACAGATAATAATCCTTGAGCGCGCTGTCCCCCGCCTTGTCGAAGACATTCGCCATGGAATCCGTCACGCCCCCGCAGAAAAGAAGGACCGGCAGGAGGTATTTCCAGGGCGCCTTAAGCTGCCTGTCCTGGTCCGTGTGGATCAGGAGGATCGCCGCCACGGCAAGGAAAAACCCGAGGACCTGCGCGGCGCGCGGCTGTTCATGAAAGACAATGACCGCGATCAGGGTGGAGATCACGACCCCGAGCTTCATGAAGGTCGAAGCCATGGCCATGCCGTTTTTCCGGATGTTCAGCTGAAGAAGCACAAAGCAGAGAAGGAAGAGCATGCCGGCGGTACAGCCGAGCCCGATGGCCTGGCCGATGCCGGGCTCATGCGTATAGACCGCGATCCTGCCGGCGTAAAGGCAGGACAGGATCACGCAGACCGTGTAATTGACGACGAACATCCCCATCGTGCTTCTGCACCGGCTTTCGCCGAAGCGCATCATGACGGAGATCAGGGAGCTTGAAAAGACAGCGAGAACAAGGAAGATCATAAGTTCAGGCCTCACCTGAGGATACCGGCCGGAAAAGACCGCGGACACTTAAGGCAGCAACATCAGTATACCACAGAAAGGAGAAAGGGAATGAAAGAGATACCGGTCACTTCGTTTCAGGAGATCGGGATAGGGCAGGCGGAAAATGCCGCCGCAGGCACAGGCTGCACCGTTTTTGTGTGCAGAGAGGGCATGCGCGCCGGACTCGACGTGAGGGGCGGAGGCCCGGCGTCCAGGGAAAGCCAGCTCCTGAACCCGCTCATGGCAGCGAAGGAGATCCACGCGGTCGTCCTGGCGGGCGGCAGCGCGTTCGGGCTGGGGACGGCGAACGGGGTGATGCAGTGTCTCGAGGAGCGGGGGATCGGCTTCGACGTCGGCGTCACGAAGGTCCCGCTCGTATGCCAGTCGGATCTCTTCGACCTCACCGTCGGCGACCCGTTCGTCCGGCCGGATCCTGGGATGGGCTACGAAGCCGCGCGGCTGGCGCTTGACAGTCCGAACTACCGTGACGGGAACTTCGGCGCGGGCTGCGGGGCGACGGTCGGAAAGATCGCCGGGATGGAGAACTGCATGAAGACCGGCATGGGAAGCTTCTGCGTCCGGACCGGGGAGCTGAAGGTCGGCGCGGTCGTCGCCCTGAACGCCCTGGGCGACGTGTTCGACTGGAAAACGGGGGAGCAGATCGCGGGCGTCCTTAAGGAGGACAGGACCGGCTTCCGCAGCACGACGGAGATCCTGAGATCCAATATCCGGGTCGTTGAGAACCGGTTCACGGAAAACACGACGCTCTGCGTGGTCATCACGAACGCCTTCTTCGGGAAGGCGGAGCTCTGCAAGATCGCGGGGATGGCGCACGACGGTTACGCGCGCTCCATCCGCCCGGTGCATACCTCGGCTGACGGGGACAGCATCTACACGGTATCCGTCGGGACAGTCGCCGCCGACCAGGACATAGTGGGGGCCATGGCGGCCGAGGCCGTGAGCGAGGCGATCATCCGGGCCGTAAGGAACACGGAAGGTGCGTACGGCTTCCCGGCGGCGCGGGACCTTTCGTGAAGCACTCGAGGTCCCGTAACTTACGGCATGGCTCCTGATGGCAGACCGGACGGGCGGCATCAGCCGTTTTTCAGGCGTTCCTCCCACCCGCAGCGCCTCGTGTAGGCTACGAGGAGGATGTTGCAGACGAGCCATCCGACAGGATAGCCGAGCGCGACCGGGTAAATGGACGACGTGATGTGCGACGCGGTGAAAAGATAGATCTGCCGGAACACCACGAAGGAGAAGAGCATGATGACCATGGGCGCGCGCGTATCGCCGATGCCGCGGAGCATGCCGGAGTAGATCTGGTTCGTGCACACCAGGAAATCGAGCGGCCCGATCATCCGGAGGAACAGCGTCCCGAAATAGAGGACGCCCGGGTCCCGGTTGAAGAGGGCGATCACGTGCGGCGCGAGCGTGAACAGCGTCGCCGCGAGGACCGCAGTGATGGAGACCGAGATGATCATGCCGGTGCGCAGGCACTGCCGGATCCTGTCATAGTTCCGGGCGCCCGCGTTCTGCCCGACGAACGTGGTCACGGCTAGGCCGATGCTCATGACCGGAAGGACCGTGAAGGCGTCGATCCTTAAGTACGCGCCCCAGCCCGCGGTGCTGGCCGCGCCGAAGCTGTTGATGTAGCTCTGGACGAAAACATTCGAAAAGGAGGTCACCGCCATCTGCAGGCCGGCAGGCAGCCCGAGCAGCGTGATCCTTTTCAGGATCGCCGGGTCGATGCTGAGCTCCCGGAGGGTCATGCCGTAGACCTCGGTGCTCCGGAAAAGCACGAAGAAGGTAGCGATCGTGGAGATGAACTGGGCGATGACCGTGGCGTAGGCGACGCCTGCCACGCCCATGCGGAAGCGGACCACGAACAGAAGGTCGAGCGCCACGTTCACGAGGGAGCAGATGATCAGGAACATGAGCGGGCGCTTCGAGTCTCCGACAGCCCGAAGGACGGCGGAGCCCATGTTGTAGAGCATGAGGCCGCTGACGCCGGCAAAGTAGATCCTTAAATACGTGACCGCGCCTTCCGCGACGGTCGGCGGCGTCCGCATGAAGCGGACCAGGTGCGGCGCGAGGAACACGCCGAGTCCCGCCATGACGAAGCTTAGAAACAGCGTCGCGAGGACCGCGGTGTGGATGGAACGGCGCAGGAGCAAGTCGTTCTTCGCCCCGAAGTACTGGGAGATCAGGACGCTCGCGCCGGTCGCGAAGCCGATGAACATGCCGATCAGCGTGTTCATCGCGGGCATGTTGGAGGTCACGGAGGCGAGCGCCTCCGGGCCTACGAAGTTCCCCACGACCACGCTGTCGACGGTATTGTAAAACTGCTGGAAAAGATTACCCGCGAGAAGCGGCAGGGAGAAGAGGAGGAGCTGCTTCCAGATCACGCCCTCCGTCATGTCCATGGCTTTTCCCGCATGCTGTCTTTCTGATGCCATAATTCCGGACCTTTCATTCCGGGCCGGGGCCCGGGTGCGTATATGAGACCATTATAGCATGGCAGGGAAGGCTGTCCGCGGAAAACAAATGGTTCACCGCCGCCGCCGCTTACGATATAATTAGAAAGACCATGATGACCGCACATGACAAGGAGGGGCAAATGGATGCAGAGCTGAAAAAACGGTGCGATCTCTTTATAGACAATTACAGGATCCTTTCCTCGGAGTTCCGCTCGGAGGATGATGACATCATCCTCTCCGCGTGCTGCCTGATGGCAGGGAGGAACTGCGCGGCGGATACAGGGCGGATCAGGGAAGCCGTCGATATCATTAAGGAGAACGCGGGGCCGTTCTCCGCGTTCCGGGGAAGCGCCATGGTCCCGCTGGTCTGCAAGATGTCCTTCGCGGATGACCCGGCGGAATATCTTGACGAGGTGGCCGGGATCTGCGCGGAGCTGAACCAGGGCGCCGGGAAGGGGAATCCCATGATCATCCCCGCGGCCATGATCATCTGGGTGCACGTAAAGGGAGAGGACCCGGAGGAGACGGTCGCGCAGACAAAGGAGATCTTCCGCAGGATGAAGAAGGCCCACCCGTTCCTTACCTCCGAGGAGGATATCCCCTTTGCCGCCATGCTGGCATCAGCCGGCCCTGAGACGGACGAGGAGACGGACACGCGCATCGCGAGGACGGAGGAGATCTATAAGATCCTTTCGAAGGAATTCTGGGACAAGAACGCGGCGCAGTCGTTAAGCCATGTCCTTGCGCTGATCGACGCCCCGGCGGAGGAGACCTGCAGGAGGGCCCTGGAGATCTACGACATCCTTAAGAAGAAGGGGCGGAAATTCGGCTCCGGCCGTTCGCTTTCCGTACTCGGGGCGCTGGTCATGGCCGAGGTCGCGCCGGAAGAGGTGGCGGAGGAGCTTCTGGACGCGGAAGCCTATCTTACCGCGCGCCTGCCGGCGATCGCCGACGACGAGAAGGAGATCCGGCTCGTGTACGCGGCGCAGATGGTCTATTCCACGCATCTTGAAAAAGCGGGGACCGCGGCGTTTGCCGTTCTCGGGCTGACCATGGAGACATCGGTCGGGATCGGGGAGCTGTCCCTGTTCATGTAAATGCCTGCACGCCCGCCGGGACAGGAGCTCCCGGCGGCGCTTCAGATATAAAGCTGTTTTTTACCGAAAGGAAAAAGGAGGATCTGTCATGCAAAAGAAAACAGGAACCGGTCTTGGGAAAAGCGCCGCGGCCTGCCCGGAGAAGGGACCGGTCACGGCTGAGCTTCTTGAAAGGATGGACCAGTGGTTCCGCGCCGCGAACTATCTCTCCGCGGCACAGCTCTATCTTCTGGACAACCCGCTTTTAAAACGGCCCCTGAAGAAGGAGGATATCAAGAAGAAGATCGTAGGCCACTGGGGCACGGTGCCGGGCCAGAACTTTGTGTTCGTCCACCTGAACCGCGTGATCAAGCGCTATGACCTTGACCTGATCCTGCTTTCAGGCCCCGGCCACGGCGGCAATTTCTATATCGCGAACGACTGGATGGACGGCAGCTACTCCGAGATCTATCCGCAGATCAGCGAGGATGAGGCCGGGATGCAGCGCATGTTCAAGCGCTTTTCCTTCCCGGGCGGCATGCCGAGCCACTGCGCGCCTGAGACGCCCGGCTCCATCAACGAGGGCGGCGAGCTCGGCTACAGCATCGCCCACGCGTTCGGCGCGGTCTTTGACGATCCTGACCTGATCGCGGCCGTGGTCGTAGGCGACGGCGAGGCGGAGACAGGCCCGCTCGCGACCTCCTGGCAGTCCAACAAATTCCTGGATCCCATCGGGGACGGCGCGGTGCTGCCGATCCTCCACCTGAACGGCTATAAGATCGCGAACCCCACGATCTTCGCGCGCATGAGCAGAAAAGAGATCACCGACTTCTTCCACGGGTGCGGCTGGGAGCCGTACTTTGTCGAGGGCGATGATCCCATGACCATGCACCGCCTCATGGCGAAGACCATGGACAAGGTCATCGAGAGGATCAAGGCCATCCAGGAGCACGCCCGCAGCACTGGAGACGCAACCAGGCCGGTGTGGCCCATGATCGTCCTCCGCACGCCGAAGGGCTGGACCGGGCCGAAGGTAGTCGACGGGAACAGGATCGAGGGCAACTTCCTTGCGCACCAGGTCCCGATCGCCATGGATAAGCCGGAGCATCTTAAGCAGCTCGAGGAGTGGCTCAGAAGCTACCGCCCGGAGGAGCTCTTTACGGAGGGCGGGCAGCTGAAGCCGGAGATCCGCGCGCTCGCGCCGGAGGGCGACGCGAGGATCGGCGCGAACCCGCACGGGAACGGCGGAAAGCTCCTGCGCGACCTCATCCTGCCCGATTTCAGGGACTACGCGGTCGATGTCCCGGACCACGGGGATTTTGACGGCCAGGACATGACGGTGCTCGGCAGGTATGTCAGGGACATCTTCCGCCTGAACGCGAAGGCGAAGAACTTCCGTATCTTCGGGCCGGACGAGACGAACTCGAACCGCCTGAACGCTGTCTTTGAGGTCGAGAACCGCGCCTGGAACGGGGAGCGCTACGAGACCGACGACCACCTTGCCTTTAACGGACGCGTCATGGATTCCATGCTGTCCGAGCATATGTGCGAGGGCTGGCTTGAGGGATATCTCCTGACCGGCCGCCACGGCTTCTTCGCGACCTACGAGGCCTTCGCGAGGATCAT
>CACXDR010000109.1 GCA_902766415.1 uncultured Lachnospiraceae bacterium | reverse complement strand
TCCTGGCGCTCGTCACGGTCCTCTATTTCGGACTGCAGGGCGTGTTCGGGTCTCCTATGGAGATGACGCCGGACATCAACATGCCCATGCTGATCATCTATACAACGTTTCCGGGCGCGGGCCCGGAGGATATTACGGAATCGATCGGTAAGCCGATCGAATCCAGCGTCAGCACGCTTTCGGGCATCCAGAATTTCTACTGCTACTCCATGGAGAACGTTTCCCTGTTCATGCTGCGCTATGAGTACGGCACGAACATGGACACCGCGTATCTTGATCTCCGCAAAAACATGGATATCGTGAAATCCCAGCTCCCGGACGATGCCGGCGACCCCGTCATCGTTGAGATGGATATGAACGCGATGCCGGTCATGCAGATCTCCATCCAGGGCGGGACGGACGGAAATCTCCGCGATTACGTGGACGATGTGATCACTCCGGCGCTGGAAAAGGTTTCCGCGGTCGCGGAGGTGACGCCTGCCGGCGGACGGGAATCCTATATCCGCATCGAGCTGGACCGCGCGAAAATGGAACAGTATCATCTCACCATGGACACGCTTGCGGGACTGGTCGGCGCGGCGGACTTCACGATCCCCGCGGGCTCCATCGACCACGGCGACCAGAGCCTGAACGTCTCGCTCGGCTCGGAGTATAAGACCGTTGAGGCGATCAAGTCCATCGTCCTCCCGCTTTCGACAGGCGAGGTCATCCACCTTTCGGACGTAGCGAATGTCTACGACCGCCTGGCGGACGTGAAGAGCATCGCCCGCTACAACGGGGAGGATGTCGTCACGATCTCCGTTTCCAAGCAGCAGAGCGCTTCCGCGGTGGATGTTTCCGTGGGCGTGCGCCGCGAGCTTGACTCCCTGAAGGTGGAGAACCCGACCCTTGACTACAAGGTGCTTTATGATTCGTCCGAAACGATCCAGGAAAGCCTGAAGGGCGTTTTCCAGACGCTGATCCTCGCGATCTTCCTGGCAATGCTGATCCTGTTCATCTTCTTCGGCGACATCAAGGCATCCCTGATCGTCGGAACGTCCATCCCGGTCTCGGTCATGGTGGCGCTGTGCTGCATGTCCGCGATGGGCTTTTCCATGAACCTGATCTCAGTCGGTTCCCTGGTCCTCGGCGTCGGCATGGTCGTCGACAACTCGATCGTCGTCCTTGACAGCTGCTTCCGCCAGAAGCGTGTCCAGGGACTGAATTACTACCAGGGCGCTTTGAGCGGCGCGGATTACGTCATCGATTCGATCCTCGGCTCCACGATCACGACCTGCGTCGTGTTCCTGCCGCTGGCGCTCTTAAAGGGCATGTCCGGGCAGCTGTTCAGCCAGCTGGGCTTTACGATCGTCTTCTGTATGCTGGCGTCGTTCCTGTCTGCCGCGACCATCGTCCCGCTGCTTTTCAACTATATCCATCCCATGGAAAAGGATGATGTTCCCATCAACAGCTTCATGGAATGGCTCCAGGAAGTGTACCGGAAGCTGGTCCGCGGGATCATGCCCCATCCGAAGCTTGCGATCACAGGCATGATCGCCATGCTTGCGCTTTCCATCCTGATGGCGTCGCGCCTCGGCATGGAGCTCCAGCCGGAGATCGATGAGGGGCAGATATCCATCACGGTCAACGTAAAGCCGAACCAGAACGTGGAAGAGGTCAACAATGTCCTGATCCAGGTAGAGGACATCGTGAAGAATGATCCGAACGTCGAGGATTATCTCGTCTCCTACGGCGCGAGCGGCATCGGCATGAGCATGGGAGGCTCGAGCGCATCCGTCACCGCATACCTTTATGACAAGGGCATGGGCAAGCCGAGGAAGATGGACACGAAGGCAGTCATTGCTTCGTGGAAGGGCCCCATGCAGGCCATCCCGAACGCTTCGATCACCATGCAGAGCGCGAGCTCCATGGGCATGTCGACCAGCACCACTGCGGATATCGAGGCGGACCTCGAGGGCGCGGAGCTGGACGATGTCAAGCGCACCGCGGATGAGATCGTCGAGGCGCTCCGGAAGGAGCCGTACGTCACGAAGGTCCACTCCTCCATGGAGAACGCCGCGCCGGTCGTCAAGGTGAAGGTGGACCCGGTCCGCGCGCAGGCTGAGGGCCTCACGCCGGCAGGCGTCGCGGGCGGCATCTACACGTCGCTCTCCGGAAAAGAGGTCATGAGCTACACGGTCGACGCGAAGGAATATACGGTGCGCATGGAGTATCCGGATGGTACCTTCAGCACGATCGACGACCTGAAGAGCTGGCGGATCACGACCCCCTACGGGAAACAGATCGCGCTCTCTGATATCGCTGACGTCGAGTTTGAGGACAGCCCGGAAACGCTGCTCAGGAAAGACAAGCGCTACCAGGTAAGCATCACCGCGAACATTGTCGAGCAGTACAGGAAGACCGCGGAGGCGGATATGAAGGCCTTCGTCGCGGCGTACCAGAAACCGATCGGCGTCGAGATGGTGGCGAATGCCATGGATACCCGTATGAACGAGGAGCTTGCCTCCCTCGGGCAGGCGCTGATCACCGCGGTGTTCCTGGTCTTCATCGTCATGGCGATGCAGTTCGAATCCGTGAAGTTTTCACTGATGGTCATGTTCACGATCCCGTTCTCCCTGATCGGCGCCTTCGGACTCCTGTTCATGTGCGGCGTGAAGATCAGCATGATCTCGATGATCGGTTTCCTTATGATGGTAGGTACCGTCGTCAATAACGGTATTCTCTATGTGGATACGGCAAACCATTTCCGCTCGGAGGACTCAAACGTCGAACGGGCGCTGACCGAGGCTGGCGCAGTCCGTCTCCGCCCGATCATGATGACCACGCTCACCACGATCATCGCGATGATCCCCATGGGCCTCCGGTACGGCAAGGCGGGCGAATACATGCAGGGCCTCGCGCTGGTCAATATCGGCGGGCTGGTGGCATCGACCGTCCTGTCCCTCCTGATCCTGCCCACGCTCTACAAGATGCTTGACAGGAGCAGGATCAAGGACGAGCTTGACGAGCTTGATCTGGATTAAGGGCCGCGGCATTTGGAATATCTGAGGCGTCCGGACGATTTCCGGAAAGCGTAAGAGAAAAGAGAAGTCGGCTTCATTTTCGTGAGATAGGATACTATTGAAACAGGCCGGGACCGGTCTTTATGGAATTCAGCCTTGACAAGCGGAAGGACCGGTCCGGAGGATCTGCCGGAAGGCAGGCTTTGCAGCACGTTTCTGACTGAGGTGCAGAGAATATGAGGAACAGAAGAATGAAGAGAGGCATGCGGACCGCGGCGGCTGCGCTGCTTGCGGCGGCGCTCCTGCCGGCGGGAAGCTTTGCGGCGTTCGCCTCCTCGCCGTCGTTCGCGAGGACCGCAGAGGAGTGGGCCTCGCTCGCGGACAACCGGCTCGAGTACGGGGAGATCGCCGGGCTTGTCGAGGAGTACAACCCGACGGTCCAGCAGAACCAGTACGACTACCGCAAATTCCGCGCGGACTACGGAGACACGAAGGACGATATTTCCGGCGAGTACCGGCGTCTCGCGGACGAGCTCCTGAGCGACATCGATTACCCGTCGGATGATGACGCCGCGTACGCTACGATGATGATGGCGGCGCTGACCTCGGAAATGACCGCGAAGCAGCTGCAGCAGCAGGCGGACAACAATCTCGAGGATTCGGAGATC
>CACXDR010000108.1 GCA_902766415.1 uncultured Lachnospiraceae bacterium | reverse complement strand
GCCGCGCCGCCGTTCGCGCACGCCGTCATCATGGATACCGCAAGAAGTATGGCCAGAATGGCCGGATCCTTTTTCCTCATTATTGTTTCCTCCTTTGCCGGAAATGTCAGAGCTCCATCGCCTCGGCCTTTCTCCTGCCGCAGACGATGTTCAGATTGCCGTTTCTTACGCGGATCGCGTCGATCATGTCCTTTTCCTTCGTCTCGTCGAGCTCCCGGATCTCATAGTCCAGCTCGTAAAGGCTGCCCATGTTCGTGGTCTTCACCCGCAGAAGCTCCGCGCTCCGTAAATACTTTTCGAAGATATCGTCAAACACGTTGCTGTAGTCGAGGCTCTCGGGGATCGTGACCTTGAGCTCCCTGACCCCTGCGCCCTCCCGCGCCGCGAACGCGGAGGAAAGGGCCGCGGACAGGATCCCGAACGCCGCCGTCATAAGGACCGCCAGGGCGATAAAGCCCATGCCTGTCGCGAGTCCCGCTGCCATCGCGGCGAAAACGGAAAGGATCTCGCGGGAGTTGCCCGGCATCGAACGGAACCTTACGAGGGAAAATGCTCCTGCGACCGCGACGCCCGTCCCGACGTTCCCGTTGACCATCATGATCACCGTCTGCACCAGCATGGGCAGGAGGATCAGCGTCATAAGGAAATTCGCGGAGCTCCTGTTTTTGTATGAGTGGATCAGCGCGAGCGCGCCCCCGCATGCCGCGGAGCCCGCAAGGCAGATCAGAAATTCCTGTAATTCAAGTGTTGAAGATACTCCCTGGATGACACTGTTAAGCAGCATGGCGTCTGCCTCCTTCCTTCATTTCCTTCTTTTCTTCCATCAGCATTCTGTAGTATGTACCGTACTTTGAAAACGAGACCTCGTACTTTGTGATCTCCTCAAACAGCTCCGCCATCCAGAGCGGCATGGCGCCCGGGATCTTGACCTCCATGAGGATGGTGCCCGGCGCCAGGAGCTGCGTCCCCTGCTTTCCCCTGGAGAGGTCCAGCTCCGTGCTCCTGCAGCGGATGTTATTATCGAACGTCACGCGGAGCTCCGGGTCGGAGGTCCCCGCGAAGGCGATGCGGTCGTAGGCGATGAATACCGCCGGCTTCAGCCCGTACCGGTTCTTCATATAGTCGATCTCGCGGAAGATCTGCCGCTCCGTGAACCGCCGGCTGTCAAGATCGGGGCGGATGCCGTAGACGAGGTAGCGTCTCGCGTCCCTTAAGGTCAGCGGGATGCGGCGCTTGTAGACGACGCCCTTGTACTTCTTCTTGATCTCCGCGAAGACCGTTTTCTCCTCGCCGGGGTCGCCGTACAGGCGGAGCCTCAGCTTTTCCTTGTAGACCGGCTTCTCCAGCGACTCGCGGATCAGCCGGAAATCATCCGTGTCAAAGTAGATGTTCGAGATCGTATACTTTCCGTACCTGTCCGCGGTCATGTGCTTCATGAGCTCCGGAACCAGCCTTGTGTACGCCTCGATCGGGAGCATGTACTTTTTCTCGTAGCGTTCAAATATCTCCTGTGCCATTTCCTTCCTCCGTTCCTTCCGGACCGTGCTTTACCGGCGGTCCTGCCGCCGTCCGTGCTTAACGGCTGTCCGGCGCCGTCCGTGTTTTCACCGGCGGTCCTGCCGCCGTCCGTGTTTCATCTGACATGCGTGGATTTTAGGCGGACGGGCTGAAAATAAGCTTAAAGAAACGGGCATTTTTCGTGAACGATCTGTGAACTGTCTTAAGGATGGTTTCAGCTTGACGAAGTATGATAAATACGCGTAAATTTTAGGAATAAGGGTGGGAGTCTTCTCCCACTGAGATAAAAAAGCGGCTTTCCGGCCGCATAAGGAGGTCACAGGTGAAGATACTGATCGTTGAGGATGAGATCCGCCTTTCCGAGGCGCTCTCCCAGATCATGAAGGAACAGAAATACCAGGTCGACGTCGCGAACGACGGGAACGACGGCCTTGACTACGCGATGTACGGCGACTATGACGTCATCGTCCTCGACGTCATGCTGCCCGGGCGCGACGGCTTCCAGATCGTGAAGGCGCTCCGCTCCGCGAAGATCCGGACGCCCGTCATCATGCTGACCGCGCGGGACGATGTCCGCGACAAGATCGCGGGACTCGATTTCGGGGCGGATGACTACATGACGAAGCCGTTCGTGCCTGAGGAGCTGCTCGCGAGGATCCGCGCGCTGTCACGCAGGCAGGGCGAGGTCGTCGTCGAGGAGCTTTCCTTCGGCGACCTTGTGCTGAACATCTCGACGAATGACCTTATGTGCGGCGCGAAGAGCATCCACCTTGCCTTCAAGGAATTCGAGATCCTGAAGATCCTCATCAGCAACCAGAAGGCCATCGTCTCCAAGGAAATGCTGATCAGCAAGGTCTGGGGCGACGATTCCGACGCCGAGGACAATAACGTCGAGGCCTACATTTCCTTCTTAAGGAAGAAGATCGCCTTCGTCGGCTCGAAGGTCCTGATCACCACGATCCGCAAGGTAGGCTACCGTCTGGAGGCGCCGCAATGATCCGGAAGCTCCGCAAAAAGTTCATCCTCACCAACATGGTCTTCGTGGTGACCATCCTGGCAGCCGCGCTCATCGCCCTCTACGGCTCCTATTTCCGCCGGACCACCCGGAGCATGTCCTTCTATATGGAAAACGAGCTTTCACGCGCCATGGGGCGGTCGGAGCAGCGCGGGAGCCATATCACGGAGAAGGAGATCCCTTCCTTCCCGGCGATGGACGGGGCGCCCGGGGACAGGGTCCCCGGGAAGGAGCCTTCCTCCGGAAACGCCGGGGAAAGAAGGCAGGCGAATGCCGGACGCAGAAGCAGCGAGAGAATGTTTTCCTTCCTGGACCTTCTGTCCGGCGGCATACCGCAGACCCGGAACACCGGGAACTTCCTCCCCAGCATTGTCTATGAGGTCGATGCAGACGGCAACGTGCTCCAGACCTTCGACCACGACCTTACCATCGACAGCGCGGCGGCCGATGCCCTGATCAGCGAGGTCATCTCCTCCTTCGGGGACGATGCCTCCGAAGGTCCCGGAGAAAGGCGTGTCCAGGGTAAGATCCCCGGCTCCGGGCTGAAATATCTTGCCGCGGAGGACGGCGCGGGTGATCTTTTCATCCTCTTCTGCGACGTTTCCTTCGAGCGGAGCAGCGCAAGGAGCTTCCTCTTTATGTGTGTGGGGATCTTCCTCGTCGCGCTCCTCCTCTTCTTCATCTTAAGCCTCAACCTGTCGAAATGGGCGCTGGCCCCGGTGGAAAAAGCCTGGGAGCAGCAGAACCGTTTCGTGGCCGACGCCTCCCACGAGCTGAAGACGCCGGTCACCGTGATCCTCGCGAACCTCGATATCATCGCGGCGCATAAGGACCAGTCCGTACGCGAACAGATGAAATGGATCCGGAACACGAAGGACGAGGCGCAGCGCATGAACCAGCTGGTCCAGGACCTTCTCTTCCTCGCGAAGTCGGACGCAGACACGCTGCCGCTCATGATGAGCTCCGTCGATCTCTCGAACTGCGCGGAGGACCGCGTCCTGAATTTTGAGTCCGTGGCGTTCGAAAAGAACGTATCCATGGAAGCCGACATCGCCCCCGGTCTCACCGTGAACGGGAACGAGGGGCAGCTGAAGCAGCTCATCACGATCCTTCTTGACAACGCCGTAAAATACGCAGGACCGGACGGTATGGTCCGGGTGTCCGCCGCGAAAAAAGGCGACCGGGCCGTGATCAGCATAAACAATACCGGCGAGCCCATCCCGCCCGAGGACCTTGCCCACATCTTCGAGCGCTTCTACCGGGCCTCCCGGTCGCGCGCCCGCTCGGAAGGCGGCTACGGCCTGGGCCTCTCCATCGCCGAGAACATCGTCAAGGCCCACGGCGGCCGGATCACCTGCACCTCCGACCGCGCCTCCGGCACCACCTTCACCGCGGAGCTCCCCTCCGCCTGACCTTCGACCATGGGGACTGTCCCCATGGTCAAACACATCGCAGCCAAAATGTTGATTAACAGACAAACGCCAGATAAAACGTTGAGCCATGGGGACAGTCCCCATGGCTCAACGTTTGTCTGCTGTTATTCGGATGTGTATCAGACTACGACATCGCTTTTTTCGAAGATGCCGTACGCGGCGAGATACTTTTCTTCGAGCGGGATCCAGCGGGTGCGGAAGTCAAGGAGGCCCTCCGGGCCGTTCCGCTTAAGGATCCGGCGCCCGCGCTCCTCTTCGCTGATGTCACTGAACACCCTCAGGTCCGCGTAATCCCCGAAGACCGGGTGGCAGCTGTACGCGCCCTCAACGACGACCCGCTGCCCGGAGCGCACCCTGACCGTCCCGGGAAACGACCGCGTCGGGAAATCGTACTCCCGGTATTCAAAGCCCTCCGGCTTCCCGAGGTGCGGGAGCACCTCCTCCGAGAACCGCTCGTAATTCACATTGCCGCCGGGCTCCGAAAGCCTCTCCTCCGTGCGCTGCTCCGGCGTGAGGTAAAAATGGTCCATATGGACGGCATCCGCCCCGAGCTTCCTGCAGAGCACCTCGGTGAGCGTCGTCTTTCCTGAGCCGCAGCGCCCGTCGATCGCGATGACAAAGCGGTCCTCCGGCACGCCCTTCTCCCGCATGGCGGCGATGATGCGGTCCGCCTTCGCCTCTACGTCGGTCCGGAAACCGGCGTTCCTGTCACAGCTGCATGTCATCTGAGTACCTCTTCGGGATCAGCTTCGCGCGTTCCAGCGCGAAATAGACTGCCGGGATCACAAGGAGATGGACGACGATCCCCGGCGCGGTTCCTGCAAAGTAGGCTGATGCCCAGATCTTCATGGAATATGCCCCGCGCATGAAGATGAGCGCGTTCGCGAGCCCGCCGACGATACGTCCGGCGACCATCGCGATGACCATGCTGAGCCAGAGGTCAGACCGCAGCTTCCCGAGCCGGATATACTTCATCCCGAGACCTGTGACGAGGCCGTAGCAGCCAAGCTCCAGCATCATCTGCGGAAGCTTCCCTCCCGGCGGCATCCCGGTCACCGCGAACGAGAAGAGCGGCCCGAGGATCCCGCCCGCAAGCCCGTACAGGGGCCCTGTTACCAGGCCGCAGAGCAATGCCGGGATATGCATAGGGCTGAACAGCTGGCGCCCGTTCGGGAAAAGTCCCGCGAGAAACGGCATGACGGGACAGAGGGCAATGCACACTGCCGTGAACGTCATATTCCTGATCCTGTTGTTTCTTGTATTCTGTCTCATTTTCATCCTCCATCCTGCCGCAGCAAACCGGACAGCCAGGCCGCGCAGGCGCGGCGCCTGCTCCCCCGGCTTTATCGCGCATCTCGCGGCTCGCGCCGCTCGATGTACGTTGGCTGTCGAATGGTCGCCCGTGCAAGCGCGGCGTCCATTCTCCGGCCTTATCGCGCATCTCGCGGCTCACGCCGCTCGATGTACGTTGGCCGTCGAATG
>CACXDR010000107.1 GCA_902766415.1 uncultured Lachnospiraceae bacterium | reverse complement strand
TTCTGGTCCTGGGTTCTTTGCCCCTCATCCCGGTCTCTGTGCCCCGGTCCTCTGCCTGTCATCTCAGATACTCGGAAACGACATATCCGTAATGGCCGGATGCGGTATAGCCATAAGCGTATCCCGTGTTCTGATATTCGATCACGTAGAAGGTATCTCCGTTGTGGAGCCTGCCGATCTCATTGATCTCGGAACGGGTGGGGCTGCTTCTGAGCGCCAGATAGTTTTTTGTACCGGTCACGGTCTTGGGCGTGCCTGTCCGCTGCGCGGTCTGGCTTCCCTGTGCCGGCTGATAGTTCTGCGCGGGCTGATAATTCTGCGCGGGCTGCGCATACCCCGGTCCCGGCTGGGAACCCTGCGGCTGATAGCCCTGCTGCTGCGGCAGCTCTCCCGGTCCCGGCTGGTATCCCTGCGGCGGCCGGTTTCCCTCCTCCTGCGGCTTATAGCCCTGCGGCTCCGGCTTGTAGCCCTGCTGCGGCTGGTATCCCTGCGGCGGCTGGGTGTTTGCAGCCTGCTGGCTGTTTGCAGCCTGCTGCCCCTCTGCGGCCCTGAGGTATTTCGCGTTCACGTATCCGTACTTGCCCTTGGAATTATAACCGTACGCGAAACCGTCCTTCCCGTTGCTGGTGACATAAAAGACCTCGCCGTTGTACATCTTGCCGATCTCGTTATTCTCCGATGTCTTCGGCTCGCTCCTCAGCGCGAGATAATTCTTCGTTCCCGTTACGATGCACGTGGTATCTGCATAGGCCGTGACCGGCACGAGCAGAAGCAGAAACGTCAATATCATCAGGACTGTTTTTTTCATCATGCTGTTCATTCTTTTGCCTCCCCTTCTGAGATCATCCTGTTAACTGCTTTCATGATACTATACCGCCTGCCTTCAGCTTCTCGGCTGCTGCTCGATCCGCTTCCGGATGGAAAGCATCCGCTCGTCCGTACCGGCGATCACGTCGGCGCATTCCTTCAGCTCCCGGCTGATCTCCTCGGAATCGCGGATCTCCTTCTTGTACTTCAGCTCATGGTCAAGGCTTGCCCAGAAATCCATCGCGATGGTCCGGATCTGGACCTCGACGCGCATGAACTGCTTCTTCTCGGAGAAGAACACAGGCACCTCGATGATCATATGGTAGGAACGGTAGCCGTTGTCCTTCGGGTTTTTGATATAGTCCTTGATCGCGATGACGCGGACGTCGTCCTGGCGGATCAGCATGTCCGCGACCTCGTAGATATCGTCCACGAACGAACAGATCACGCGGACGCCTGCGACGTCGTCCAGGTTTTCGATCATGGAATTCAGGGAGACCGGGAGGTTCCTGCGCTGCAGCTTCTCAATGATGCTCATGGGCTGCTTCACGCGGGACTTGATCATTTCGATGGGATTCCTCTGGTTCCGCACGGACAGCTCGTCGTTCAGGACCTCCAGCTTGGTCTTCACCTCGCGGATGGCGCAGGTGTACATCATCATGGCTTCCTGGAACTGCTGCGCCCATCCGCCCATGCTGTCCGGGACCTGCACGAGGTCCGGGACGGAAACGACGGAACGGTCCAGGTTCCTGTTGGGATTTCTGGTGATCTCCATAGTTTACTGCTTCTCTCCTGTGATCTTGCTGACCGCCCCTTCGATCCACGGCGCTTCGTAATACTCGATCCTGCCGGCATCGACCGCTTCCGCGGCGGAGGGGTCGATCGGGGCTTTCGCGAGCACCGGGATGCCGAACTCCGCGGCGACCTCGTCGATCCGGCTCCTGCCGAAGACGGAGTGCTGCTTTCCGCAGTCCGGGCAGACAAAATAGCTCATATTCTCGATAAGGCCGAGGATGGGGATATCCATCTGCTTCGCCATGTTGACCGCCTTGGAGACGATCATGGAAACGAGGTCCTGCGGGCTCGTGACAATGACGATGCCCTCTACCGGCAGCGACTGGAACACCGTCAGCGGGACGTCCCCGGTGCCCGGCGGCATGTCGACGAACAGATAGTCGAGCTCGCCCCAGTAGACCTCGGACCAGAACTGCTTCACCACGTTCGCGACGACAGGTCCGCGCCAGATCACCGGCTCCGAGTCATCCGCAAGGAGCAGGTTCGAGGACATGACCGGGATCCCCGTTGCGGAGGTCGCCGGCACCATCAGGTTGTTGTGCGCCGTCACGCCGTCCGCGTCAAGCCCGAACGCCATCGGGATGGAGGGCCCTGTAATGTCCGCGTCCATGATGCCGACCCGGAACCCCTTCGCGCGTGTTTTCGCCGCAAGGAGACAGGTGACAAGGGACTTTCCCACGCCGCCCTTTCCGCTGACCACGCCGATCACATGCTTTATGGCGCTCTCGCCGTTCAGGTCCACCCTGAAATTCGGCTTCGGCGGCTCGGGAAGCACACGCCCGTCCGGAGCCCTGTTTACATTCTTTTCTTCCGCCATTGCTCTTCACCTCTTTACAGGACCGCCCGCCGCAAGGCGCGCCGCGGCCCTTAGATAGACACTCACATGGTATAGTACAGGATTCGCGGGGAATCATCAAGTGTTCCGCCGGCACTTAATAAAAGGTTAATCTTGCCGTTCCTGTTTTTCCCTCTTAACACTTTCCCGCCTGCGCTTCCGCGTGCTATACTTTACGAAGGCAGCCGCCCGCCCGCGTAAACCGGGCCCGGACCGGCCTGCCGAAATCACACAAGAACGTCACATAAAGGAGAATTCTATGTACCAGGCACGAAAGATCACGGACGATATCTGGTTTTTAGGTTCCAGCGACCGGCGTATCGCGAAATTCGAAAACTGCTTCCCCGTCCCGGAAGGGGTTTCCTATAACTCTTATCTGGTCGTTGACGATAAGACCGTCCTCATCGACACGGTCGACAAGGCTGTCTCCGGCGTGTTTTTCGAGAACCTCGCGCACGCGCTCGGCGGGCGTAAGCTCGACTACCTCATCGTGAACCACATGGAGCCGGACCACGCGGCGACGCTCGCCGAGACCGTGCTCCGCCATCCGGGTGTCACGGTCGTCGGCAACGCGAAGACCTTCGCGATGATCCGCCAGTTCTTTGAGCTGAACCTGCAGGGAAAGATCCAGCAGGTCAAGGAGGGCGATGTCTTAAGCACCGGAAAGCACTCCTTCCGCTTCGTGATGGCCCCCATGGTCCACTGGCCCGAGGTCATGGTGACCTACGATGAGACTGAAAGGGTCCTCTTCTCCGCGGACGCGTTCGGCTCCTTCGGCGCCCTGAACGGAAACCTCTACTCCGACCAGATGAACTTTGAGGCCGGGGAGCTCGCGGAGATGCGCCGCTATTACGCGAACATCGTCGGCAAGTACGGCACGCAGGTCCAGACGCT